>CAYOWM010000115.1:0-5561 GCA_964407635.1 uncultured Flavobacteriaceae bacterium | reverse complement strand
TGATATACATCTGTTTTAAAGTTAGATTAATTATGTTACAATCACAAGTAAATGGGATGTCTTTTTATAACTTTTTCCTAACTTTTATATCTGAGTCCAAATTTGGGTGTTTTATAATTTAAACTATTGATTTTATGGTTTTTAGATATTAAAAATAGCATAGTGGTGAATTTGCAGGAAAACCTTAAATCCGAATAATTAACTATGTATCGCTCGTTTTTCTACAGCCATACATGCTTCTTTAATTGCTTCTGTAAAAGTAGGATGTGCGTGTGATGTTCTAGCAATATCTTCGCTTGACGCTCTAAATTCCATGGCAACAACACTTGCAGCAATCATATCTGCAGCTCTAGCACCTATCATATGTACACCTAAAATTTCATCTGTTTTTGCATCAGCTAATACTTTTACTTGTCCTTCTAAATCCATACTAGCTCTAGCTCTACCTAAAGCACGCATAGGAAAAGAACCAACTTTATAAGCTACTCCTGCTTCTTTTAATTGTTGTTCAGTTTTACCAACTGCAGCAACTTCTGGCCAAGTATATACAACACCAGGAATTAAATTATAATCCATATGTGGTTTTTGACCAACAAGTACTTCGGCAACAAATTCACCTTCCTCACTAGCTTTGTGTGCAAGCATTGCTCCTTTTACCACATCGCCAATGGCATAAATATTTTTTATATTGGTTTGTAGTAATTCGTTAGTTTCTATTTTACCTCTATCATCGGTTTTTACACCGACGTTTTCTAATCCAAGACCTTCTGTGTACGGTCTTCTTCCTACCGAAACCAAGCAGTAATCGCCTTTAAATTCCACAGCTTCGCCTTTTTTGTTTTCGGCTTTGATAATTACTTCTTTTCCTTTTGCGGAAACATCAGTAACTTTATGCGATGTAAAAAATTTAACACCTTGTTTTTTTAATGATTTTTGTAATTCTTTAGAAAGCATAGAATCCATTGTACCAACAATACTTGGCATGTATTCAATTACCGAAACATCTGCTCCTAATCGTTTGTAAACCGAACCTAATTCCAAACCAATAACACCACCACCAATAACAACTAAATGTTTAGGAATTTCTTTTAAACTTAAAGCTTCCGTAGAGGTTATTACTCGTTTTTTATCTAATTTTATAAACGGAAAACTTGCAGGTTTGGAACCTGTGGCAATAATCGTATTTACCGTTTCTATACTTTCCGAAGTGCCATCTGCTTTAGCAATATTTATGTGTGTAGCATCCTTAAAACTTCCGACACCTGTAAAAACATCAATTTTATTTTTTTTCATTAAGAAAGTAATACCATCGCAAGTTTGCGAAACTACTTCGTTTTTACGAGCAACCATTTGCTTAAAATCTACTTGTAAACCAGAAGCTTTAATTCCGTGTTTTTCAAAATGATGTACAGCATCGTGGTAATGATGTGATGAATCTAGCAATGCTTTTGAAGGAATACATCCTACATTTAAACAAGTACCACCAAGTGTATTGTATTTTTCTATAATTGCAGTTTTAAGACCTAATTGTGCACATCGAATTGCAGCAACATATCCTCCTGGACCTGAACCAATAACGGTAACATCGTATTTACTCATTGTATAAATTTTTTGAAATACAAAATTAGCGAAAAAATATTGTATTCAATTAGTTAATTTAATTAAATAATTTATAAATTAATTTTTATCTTTGCAACAATTAAAAATAAAAAAAATTATGTCTATAGCAGATTATTTTGCAACAGGAGAACATCAAAAAAATTTAGGTCATTTTGCTAATTTAGTAGAAATTGCAAAAGTAGATGATGTTATTACCGAAGGAGAAGAAAAATTACTTAAACGAACCGCAAGACGATTAAATATTACGGATGAAGAATACGATAAAGTACTTAAAAATCCAGAAAAATATCCTATAAATCCTCCTGTAGGTTATGATGAATCTATTGTTAGATTATACCGTTTAGGACAAATGATTTATGCAGATGATACACCAACAAAAGACGAAGTTAGTGTGCTTAAAAAAGCAATTATAGCACTTAGTTTTCCGTTAGAAAATGTAGATAAAATAGCAAGTGAAACCGTACATCTTATTATGAACGATAATGATATAGAGGACTTTACTAAGGCAATTAAAAATGTGAATAAAGCTTAATTTAAAATAACTATTTATTTTATATAAAAGCCAAGCAAAATTGCTTGGCTTTTTTTGTACTTTTGAAACATGCTATCTAAAAAAACATTTCAAGTGTATAACGCTTCCGCAGGAAGTGGTAAAACCTATACTTTAGTAAAGGAATATTTAAAAATTATTTTAAGTACGAGCAATCGGTTTAAATTTCAAGAAATTTTAGCAACTACCTTTACTAATAAAGCTGCTGCTGAAATGAAAGAACGTGTTTTAGAAAGTTTAATCGCCTTTTCAGAAATGCCAAAAACACCTAAAAATTCTTTGTTTTTAGATGTACAAAAGGAATTAAATCTAGATACAAACACACTTAAAAATCGTTCGGAAAAAGTGTTAAAAAGTATTTTAAATAACTACGCTGCTTTTGGTATTACAACTATTGATAGTTTTACACACAAATTAATTAAAAGTTTTGCTTTTGATTTGGGTTTATCTATGAATTTTGAGGTAGAAATGGATCCAACATCTTTATTAAACGAAGCCGTTGATATATTAATTGCCAAAATAGGAATAGAGCCAAAAATTACCAAAACCCTTATCAATTACGCAAAACAAAAAGCAAACGAGGATAAAAGTTGGGATGTAAGTTTAGATTTGCAAGAAATTGCTAAACTTTTAACCAAAGAAA
Organism: uncultured Flavobacteriaceae bacterium; assembly: GCA_964407635.1. Lineage (GTDB taxonomy): Bacteria > Bacteroidota > Bacteroidia > Flavobacteriales > Flavobacteriaceae > S010-17. Next base: position 2,748 of record CAYOWM010000115.1, on the reverse strand, counting down.
CCGATATTTTACAAATAAAACGTTTAGAGGATAAAAAAACAAACGATTTTGTGTCTTTAGATAAAATTTTGCAAAAAAGAATACAAGAAACGGTACAAAAATTTAAAATTATTGGCGAAAAAGGACTTGCAATTTTTAATGATTCCGCATTAAATAAAAGCGATTTTGCAGGAGGAGGTGATATTATTAACCATTTTATAAAATTAAAAAATTCAAATTTAGAAGGCTTACTGTTTTCGGGAAGATTAGATGGTAATATCGAAAAAAATCACAACCAATATAGCGGAAAAACTTCGGCAAGTGCTAAGATTGTTATCGATTCTATACGTGATGAATTGGTTGGATTATATACCGAATCTAAAGTTTTATATCAAAAGGATTATCCAAATTATATTTTAGATGTATTGGTGCGAAAAAGTCTAATTCCGCTTTCCGTTTTAACGATAATAAATACTATTTTAGACGAGATAAAAACCGATAATAATATTCGATTAAACGTAGAATTTAATCAAATTATTCATAAACATCTAACCGAACAACCAGCAGCTTTTATTTACGAAAAAATTGGCGAACGATACAGACATTACTTCATAGATGAAATGCAAGATACGTCTATTTTACAATGGAAAAACAGCATTCCGTTATTAAAAAATGCTTTAGAAAGCGAAAACGAAAAAGGCGAATTAGGTACTTTAATGTTAGATGGTGATGCCAAACAATCTATTTATCGTTGGCGAGGTAGCGATCCTGAACAGTTTATCGCTTTAACAAACGATTACAATCCGTTTTTTGTACAAAAACACACCGAAACTTTACAGACAAACTATCGAAGCTATTCCGAAATAATAAAATTTAACAATGCTTTTTTTACGTATATTTCAAAATATTTGCAAAATAGCGATTATGCTAATTTATACGAAATAGGAAATAAACAAGCAGAAAATAGTAATAAAGGAGGATTTGTGCAACTGTCTTTTTTAGAAAATGTTAAAACCACAGCCGAAAAAGACGAAGCATTCTCTAAAAAAATATTAGAAATTATCCAAAATTTAGATGGTAAATTTGCTAAAAATGAAATTTGTATTTTAGTAAGAGAAAAAAAACAAGGAGTTGCTATTGCAAATTATCTAAACGAAAAAGGTGTTTCGGTAATTAGTTCGGAAACTTTATTGATTGAAAATTCTGACAAAGTACGTTTTGTAATTGATATATTAAAATTTATAACCGAACCAAACGATACAGATGTAAAATTTTCAATACTTAGTTTTTTACATAATCACAGTAATTCTACCTTAGAAAACCACGAATTTTATAGTAAATATATCGCTTTAGAACCTGCTGCTTTTTTCACGGAATTAAACAAATTAGGCTATTTATTCGATTTTGAAAATTTCATTGCTTTACCTTTTTATGAAAGCATTGAAACTAGTATCCGAAGTTTTAAATTAATACAAAAATCGGATGCCTATTTGCAGTTTTTTTTAGATTTTGTTTTAGAGTTTTCGCACAAAAAAAACACAGGAATTACAGGTTTTTTAGAATTTTGGGAAGAGAAAAAAGAAAAGTTAAGCATTGTCGTTCCGCAAGGAAAAGATGCCGTACAAATAATGACTATTCATAAATCGAAAGGTTTGGAATTTCCTGTGGTTATTTATGCTTATGATTTGAATATTTATAAAGTACATCAAGGAACAAAAATTTGGTATGACAAATTAAATCCTTCCGTTTATAACGACTTTACTACAACTTTAGTAGCTTATAATAAAACCTTAAACGAAACAGGACTGTATGGAAAAACCCTTTTTCAAGAGAAAGAAGCAGCAATGGAATTGGATAATTTTAACTTGCTTTACGTCGCACTAACTCGTGCAAAAGAACAGTTGTATGTACTTAGTGAAAATACAAAAATTCCGAAAGATAGATTAAAAAATTATTCGCATTTTTTTATAGATTATTTAACTAAAACTGGCGATTGGAATGTCCATAAATTGGAATACAGTTACGGAAATCCAGAACGTATTTCCAAAAAAGAAAAAGCATCGATAATTAGTGAAACACAAGCTGCGTTTTTTAGTTCGCCTTGGCAAGAACACAACATAACTATTGTTGCAAATTCGGTTTTAAATACCGATTTTGAGGATGCTAGAAAATACGGAAATACCATTCATGAAATACTAGCAAGTATCTATACAAAATCCGATATTAATAAAGTAATTACTAGTTTTGTAAATAGTGGTAAAATTCCTTTAGAAAAAGAAGTAGAAATTACTAAAACCATTCAAAAAGTAGTTGAAAATAAAAATTTAGCGACATATTTTACCGATTTATATACTATTTATAACGAACGAGAAATTATAAACGAATCGCATGAAATTTTAATTCCAGATCGTATTGCAATAAAAGATAATAAAGCAACTATTATAGACTATAAAACAGGTAAACCAGAACCAAATCACAAATTTCAAGTTTCAAATTATGCTGCAATTTTAGAAAAAATGGACTTTAAAATTGTGGAAAAATTATTGGTGTATATTGATGATGGTATTTCTGTTGTGCGAGTGGCGTAATAACTGGATCCGTTATAAAAATTGGAGATTATCAAAAAAATTAAATAAATTTTTTTCTATAAAATACCTGTATTGATGATAGACTTTAGCAACGATTTGTATAAGCGTAGTTGCGGATTTCAAGGCACTTACCTTTCAATTTATCACTAAACTTTGTACAAAGATACAAACTTTAATTTTA
>CAYOWM010000114.1:0-5577 GCA_964407635.1 uncultured Flavobacteriaceae bacterium | reverse complement strand
TAAATTGAAAGGTAAGAGCCTTGAAATCCGCTACTGCGTTTATACAAACCGTTGCTAAAGTCCACATCAATACAGGTATTTTATATCAAAAAAATAAAATTTCTTTATTGAATTGTTTTGATAATCCCAACTTTTATAACTGACCCTAAAAAAAGGGTTGTGATTTTGCTTTGCAAAATCACAACCCTTTTTTTACATAAAAGTAAGCTAAAATTATTCTTTAATAAATTTTAATTTTACTTGCTTAGTGTCTTTAATTATTCGCAAGAAATATACGCCTGTAGTTAATTTAGAAACGTCTAAATCTTTTGAAGTAAATTTAGAATTTAACACTCGTTTACCTTGAATATTAAATACCGAAATTAAACTGTTTTCTAATTCTAAATTTGTATTTAGATGTAGAATTTTATTTACTGGATTTGGATAAATACTTAAATTATTCAATAAATTTTCATCAATAGATAAAGGAGCAGAACCTTCCACAATACTAAGTGTTTGGTTAATGTTAGGTGATACAATTTGATCAACATTACCAGAAGGCCAATATACCGTTACGCTTTCAACAGTTGTATCATCTGCAAGTCCAAAATGTGTGTTTAAAGTACTCATATGTCTAAAACCAACACCACTTTTTACATCTCTAATTTGTGTTCCTAAGGCAGAAATTACTTCAACTCTTGCTCCGATACCATTTTTATTACTGTCTGTACCAATAGTTACAACTTTTAACCAATTATTATTATTACCTTGGTTAATGTGAAGTGTTCCATCAAAATAATCGATAAAACCATCATTATTTATATCACCAGCAGCACCATCACCAAAGCCAACGTTTACAGGTGTAAAAGTCATATCACCATTGTTGTACATAATGGTATTTCCTGCTCCTAAAATATCTACATAACCATCGTTATTAAAATCAAAACAAATATTTTCAATACTTGTTGGTGTGAAATTTTCATATCCTGAACCTGCAGTAACATCGGTAAATGTACCATCACCATTATTTCTTTTTAATTTATGAGCTCCTGTACTTGCTCCTACAAATACATCCATATCGCCATCATTATCGTAATCTGCCCAAGCAGATGACCATGTTTGCATAGGATCTCTAAGACCTTTAGCAGCACCTTCTTCTGTAAATGTGCCATCACCATTATTAGTGTATAATTGATCGCTACTACGTTCTGCACTTCCACCACATTTTGCAATAAACATATCTATATCATGGTCGTTATCGTAATCAATCCAAACCGATCCATAATTTCCTCCACTAGGATAATCTGCTAAACCTAAACCATCTGCATCATTAGATTTATGATAGGTTAAGTTTCCAGAACCATCACCATAATAATACACACTTGGTTCTACATCGTGGCAAACAAAGGCGTCTAAGTTTCCGTCATTATTAATATCTACAAAATTAGAACGCTGTGAAAATACATATACGTCTTCATGCCACTCAGTATATGCTGTTCCATCGTTGTTTGCTAACATAAAACTTACTCCAGAGCCATTTCCGTATAGCAAATCGTTGTAGCCATTCCCATCTAAATCACCTGCAGCCATACTCCAAGTTGCTTCATAAGTTGCTGTTGGTGTGTTAATAGTTGTATGCGTTAATCCACCGTTTACATTTTGATAGTGTGCATCAATTTGCGATGTCGTTGTAGTTACTAAATCGTCTAAATGATCGCCATTCAAATCAAAAAAACCGTATGGTCTTCCAAAATCTACAATTGGTTCCGATGCAAAAGTAACTACGTCATCTGGAGGATTAATAACATCACCTTCGGCAATTTGAAAGTCAAATCCTCCTGATGACCATCTATTATCAAAAACAATATAATATGTAACACCTGCATCTACATTAAATGTTTTTAGTGATAAATATCCAGAACCACCATCATCATCACCCGTTAAGCAAGTTAAATTACCACAAGTACCAGTAAATACAATAAAATTGGTGTCTAATCCTTGATTTTGTTGTAAATCAGTAGTTACGGTTAAACTATAATTTTGTTGAGGTGTGTATGCATACCATTCGGCATTCGTTCCTAAAGCTCCTGCTGTGGCACAATTTTCAGTAGCTGGAGTTCCGTCAATTGCATTTACGGTATAGGTTCCGACTTCAATAGTTGGTGCACTATTACAATCATTTTGTGCAAACAAAAGCGAAGTAAAAAGGGATAAAATAATAAAAAAAGTATTTTTTTTCATGATATAAAATGTTAATAGGTTTGTTATTTATGCAAATATAAGTAATTAATATTAAATGAATTAGTCGCAAGTTTGGGATAAAGAATTAATCCATTGTTCAATCAAATCTACAGCTTCTTGATGGATGAGTGTTCTTCCTTTTAAAGGCATTCGTACGGTTTCGTCGGTTGTATTTATTCTATAATATAAAACAGATCTTTCTGGACGACCAGGACTTACAATATGAGTTAACCAAGGTGCAATACCAATTGGTTCTTGATGTTCTATACAAATTCCTAAATTTTCATCGGAATCATTTTCAAAAAAAGAAAAACGCATGGAACGATAATTACAATAGCCATCATCTACATGACAATGAGCACAATTACCATCTACATAACCACGAACTCTATCTCGCAAATTTTGTGTTTCATCATCCCATTTGGTTACGGTTTGAATATTTTCAGGATAGGAGTCTTCTAAATATCCAAAATTTTTCCATTTTTCTAATTGGTTTTTTGTTTCGTTTGAATAGGCATAATTATGATTAATGTTTTGAGGTTTTGGACCTATTGGTAAAGGTTGATCGTCTTTTTGATGACATGTTAGACAATCTGCTCCTGGAGGAATTCTAAAATCTACGTGTCTTGTTTGGTTGTTTTCGTCAATCCAATCTATAGGAACATCTACACCTGCCATAGTGTAACTTGCATCTGTTTGTTCGGTATTCCATTGATAGGTTGCAAATTCCCAAAAATTTGCTTTTTTTATCATTAATCTAGTTTCTACAATTTTTGTAGTATTATTTGGAAGTGTGTTTTCGTAATAAAAATTTTTAATTAAAATGGTTCCTGTTGGAAAATCTAATGGTTCAAAATCGGAAACATAACTTGCTTTAACATTATCAGGCATCCAAATAAATCGTTTTTTATGTGCGTAATTTACAAATAAAGAATTGATTAAATCGTAAGGTAAAACACCATAAACAGGTTTTAAATTTGCAATATCTCCTTCAAAAAAATTATAATCGGATAAATGCGAATATGGCATTTCTGCCAAATTATAATTTACTGGCGATTCGTACTTTGGATTATCCTCTTTTGAATTACAAGCAATAAAAAAGATACTAATTAATAAATAACTTATTTTTTTAAAGAATTGCATAAAATAATTGTTAGATAACAAATATATAAAAATAGTTTGTTAGTAAACAACTTAAACTTAATTTACCCTAAAAAAAATCCACCTTTCTAAAAATAGAAAGATGGATTACCTTCAAAATTCTCCCTCAAAAATTTTTCGGTTACGTACGTTTATGCCAGTACTTTTTCTTTTGCAATATGCACATCTGCTTTAATATGATTTTTATTTGCACGACCACTTGGATCGGTATTTTCTTGCCATTTAGGAATCCATTTCAGCACTGTTTTTGCTGCATCTTTTTGTGGAAAATGTTTGTGGAATATTTCACGAATATAGTAGGCTTCTTTTGTTGTTGGTGTATTGTGAGGATATTTTAAATAGGCATTATCCATTTCAAAATCGGTAACTTTACTTGCACAGTGTTCAATTAAGGTGTCAATCCAACTATATCCAACACCATCCGAAAATTGTTCTTTTTGTCGCCATAATACTTCGTCTGGTAAAAATGGTTTTTCTTTTGTGTCGAATGCTTTTCGTAAAATATATTTTTCTATGCCATTGTAAGTTTTTGGTTGTTTTTCTTCGGGTTTAATTTTCATAATTACTTCTAAAAATTCTTTATCTAAAAATGGTACTCTTGCTTCTAAACCGTGTGCCATAGTTGATTTGTCTGCTCGTAAGCAGTCACTTGTCGATAAAAGTTGCACTCTGCGAATAGTTTCTTTTTGAAATTCTTTAGCAGATGGAGCATCACCAAAATACAAATAACCACCGAGCATTTCATCAGCTCCTTCTCCACTTAGTACAACTCGTATTCCTAAATCCGTTATTTTTTTACTCATAATATACATTGGTGTAGATGCTCTAATTGAGGTAACATCGTAAGTTTCTAAATGCCAAATTAGTTTGTCAATAACTTCCAAGCCTTCCTCAATTGAAAAAGTCATTGCATGATGTTTTGTTCCTAAAAAATCAGCAACTCTTTTGGCAGCTATTAAATCTGGTGAGTCAGTATCTAATCCAATAGAAAAAGAATGTAACTCTTTTCCTTGTTCTTTTAGTAATCTACTTGTAATGGATGTTGTTAAAGACGAATCTAATCCTCCTGACAGCAATACACCTAACGGAACATCGGTCATCAATCGTTTTTTAGTTGCTTCAATTAAGGTTTCTCTAATTAGTTGCAAATCCAATTCGTTTGTCGCAACGCTATCGGAAAACCAATCTGGTTTAAAATACCGAACCAATCCTGTTTTTTTTGTGTAATAATGTCCTGGAGGAAATGCTTCAAATTCTATACATTGATCGGCAATTACTTTCATTTCAGATGCAAAATATAGTCTGCCTTTTGCATCTTTTCCGTAGTATAATGGTTTGATTCCTATCGGATCTCTACCTGCAATAAAATCATCGCCATCGATGACAACAAACGCAAAAACACCATCTAGCTTATCTAAAAAATCATAGCCATATTTTTCGTATAAATGTACAATTACTTCAGAATCGGATTTAGTTCGAAAAGTATGCTCTTTTAAAATAGTTTCTTTAAGTTCTTTATGGTTGTAAATTTCGCCATTATGCACCATATAAGCAGAATTACTTCCTTTAATTGGTTGTTTTCCTGTGTGTAAATCTATAATAGATAAACGTTCGTGTGATAATACGTGTCCTTTTTCGGTAATATGAATATCGTTTTCATCTGGACCACGATGACGCATTCTACTTGATAACTCCTTTACTTTTGAAAGTTCTACTCCTTTTCCTATAATTGCTAAAATTCCGCACATAACTTTTTATTTTAAATTATATGCAAATAACCATTATATTATATATTTTTTAAATAGATAATCTTAATTTAATTATGATTTGTAATTAAAAATTTAAAATTAATGATAAAATGTTATTTAAAATTATAAAAATAGCTTCTATGGTTAAACTGCGTAAGTAGTGAATAAATTTAGAAATTTTATCATAATACCATTGTGAGGTCTAAAACCCTAAATTCGCAAAAGTATTAATACCTTAATTTTTTAGATTCTCTTTAATTTTTAAATAAATTAACTAAATGGTTAATTATTAATTGTATGTAAAACGCTTTAAATCATCTATTTAAGATTTAACACAATAATTATCACAAACATTTTAAACTATTTCTTGCACAGTAATAAAATCAATAGTATTTTTGTCAACCAAATGGTTAAACTGTTTAATTAAACTAAAATGACAAAAGTAAAA
>CAYOWM010000113.1:0-5596 GCA_964407635.1 uncultured Flavobacteriaceae bacterium | reverse complement strand
GAACAGTTCGGAAATTGAAGGAAACATTGTATTTAAAAATGTTACTTTTACGTATGAGGATACTAAAATACAGGCTTTAAAAAATGTATCTTTTAGCATTGAAAAAGGAAAAACTTTAGCCATTATAGGAAATATTGGTTCTGGAAAATCTACCATTGCAAATCTAATTGCTAGAATGTACGATGTAGATTCTGGAAATATTTTAATTGATAAAACAAAAATTACGGAAGTAAATTTATATTCTTTGCGAAAAAGTATTGGTTTTGTACCACAAGATTCGTTTTTATTTTCGGAAACTATTCAAGAAAATATAAAATTTGGTAAACAAAATGCAACGGAAAAAGAAGTTATCACTGCTGCAAAAAACGCATACATTCATCATAATATTATAGAATTTAAAAATGGCTACAACACGATGGTTGGCGAACGAGGTGTAACGCTTTCTGGAGGTCAAAAACAGCGAATTTCAATTGCAAGAGCCATTATAGGCAAACCAAAAATTTTAATATTTGACGATTGCCTTTCTGCAGTAGATACCGAAACCGAAGAAATAATTTTAAAACGATTAAAAAACATTAGTAAAGATGTTACAACCATAATTATCAGTCATCGTATTTCTAGTGTAAAAAAAGCAGATACTATTCTCGTTTTAGAGGAAGGAAAAATTATACAACAAGGAAAACATACCGATTTAATAAAAAAAGAAGGCTATTACAAACAAGTATTTGACCAACAATTACTTGAAAAATCTATATAACTTCACATTTTAACATAAAAAAACGTAAATATTTTTAAAAATTACATTTTTTTAATTAATTTTGGCAGATAACTTTTAAATTCTAGTAAAATGAGTGATGAAAAGAAATATGTAGAACAGGAAGAAATTTATTCGCAAACAATGCGAGCAGGACGAAGAACCTATTTTTTTGATGTACGAGAAACCAAAGCTGGAGATTATTACCTAACAATTACCGAAAGTAAAAAATTCTCTAGTGAAGATGGATCTTTCTATTTTAAAAAACACAAAATTTATTTATACAAAGAGGATTTTGAGGAATTTACAGAAAAGTTACAAAAAGCAACAGATTTTGTAGTGCAAGAAAAAGGCGAAGAAGTAATTTCAGAAAGACATCAAAAAGATTTTGTAAAACCAACTTCTACTAAAAAAGAAGAAGCATCAGACTCTATAGAGGATAGCTCTCCTACAAATATTTCGGATGTTAATTTTGAAGATATATAAAATAAATTTTATTTAAAATCCTTACTAATACTTTTTTACTTACGTACAATTTTACGTATTTTAATGGAAAAGTATGCAAATATCAAAGTCATTATAGGACTAATTAGATTAAAAAATGCATACCAAATATATTCACCTGTACCAACACCTAAAGTTTTAGACTGATATGCTCCACCTGTATTCCAAGGAAATAATATAGAGGTTACCGTACCTGCATCCTCTAATGTTCTACTTAAATTTTCAGGAGCCAGTCCTTTATCTTTATATGCTTTTTGATACATTTTACCAGGAACAACTATTGCTAAATATTGATCGGATGCTGTTCCGTTAAAGAAAATACAAGTTGCTGTTGTACTTGCAAATAAACCAAATGTAGATTTGAATGTATGTAATAAAGTAGCACTTATTTTTTCTAAAGCGTTTATTTCTTGCATAATTCCACCAAAAAACATCGCACATAAAATAAGCCATATTGTAGATAACATACCTGACATTCCTCCTGCGGAAAACAATTTTTTTTTATCTAAAATTTCGTTACCAGAAGGTATATATACACTATTTGTCATAGCATTCATTACGCCTTTATAAGCTGCATGAAAACTCATTTTGTCAAAACCTGAAATTTTAAGTACAATTTCTGGCTGAAAAATTACTGCAAAAATTCCTGCCATAATTGTTCCGATAAACAAAGCAGAAAGTGGCTTTGCCTTTTTATAAATTAAAACAATAACCGTAATCGGAACTAAAAATAAAATTGGTGTAATATGAAACGTGTTTTGAATACTAGTAACTAACCCTGAGCTGTCTTGCAATTCATTAGCACTTTGGTTAAATCCTAAAATTAAAAAGATAATAAACGTAATAATATACGATGGCACGGTTGTATATGCCATATATTTAACATGGGTAAATACATCGGTTCCTGCCATTGCTGGAGCTAAATTTGTAGTATCGCTTAAAGGCGACATTTTATCACCAAAATATGCTCCTGATAAAACGGCTCCTGCAATCATTCCCATTGGTAAACCTAATGCTTTTCCTATTCCCATTAATGCAATACCGATGGTTGCTGTTGTAGTCCAAGAGCTTCCTGTTGCTAACGATATTATAGAAGTAATTACTAGTGCCGCAACTAAGAAAAAAGTTGGATTTAATATTTTTAATCCATAAAAAATCATGGTAGGAATAATACCGCTTATTAACCAAGTTCCAGCTAAAGCACCAACCATAAGTAAAATAAATATTGCCGAACCTGTAGATTTTACATTATCTACAACTGCTTCGAGCATATCATCGTATTTTATATGTTTGGTAAAACCAATAATTGCAGCAATAACACCTGCAAATATTAATGCAAATTGGTTTGCTCCTCCTGTTGCGTCATCGTTATAAATAAACACATTGTAAGCTAAAAGAATAACTAAAATAACAATAGGAATTAAGGCTTCTAATAAAGAAATTGGCTTTGTATTATTGGTCATGGTTTTAAATTTAAGATGTAATAATACGGAAAATTTAGTGATTTCTTACTAATAATATTAAGATTGTCTTAATTTTATACAAATAGTTACTTCACAATAATTTTTTTAGAAATTACTTGGTTATCTATTTTAAGTTTATAAAAGTAGATTCCTGTTTCTAAATTTAATTCAGAAAGAGGGATTTTTAAAAGATGTTTGCCGTAATTATACATTTTTTCATCTATGTATGTGCTTATTTTTTGACCAACTATTGTGTAAAAAGATAAACTAACAGGCATATTTTTTGTGAGTTTAAAAGAAATATACATTTCATTTTTTGCGGGATTTGGATAATTTTCTACTTCAAAATATTTTTGAAAGGCTAAACTTTCGGTATCTAAAAGTTCGTTTTCATTGATAATTGCTGTCCAAATGCTTGTACTACCATTATGTACTCTGTTCCAAATTGGTCTAATTATTCCGTTATGAGCAACGATGTTAGTGTAATCACCAAAAAATTCATTTACAGTTGGCAAGAATGGTGTATCACTAATTTTAACGTTCTCAAAAGTTGTTCCTCCATCTGTAGAATACGCTAAATACACATCGGTATAATTATTATTATAATTTTCTCTACTATAATAAACTATGTAGATATTTCCATTAGTTTGGTCGATATCCATCCAAGATAAAAATTGGTGTTTTCCTACAGGATCGGTATTTACACGAATAAGGTTACTCCAAGTATTTCCTCCGTCGGTAGATTTTTTTAACCAAATATCGGTGTCATTAGTTCCATTTCGTTGATCGGACCAATTTACATAAATTGTGCCATTATATGTTCCACCACTAACATCGCATTTGGTAATTGGCAAACCATTGCATCTATCTAAACCAGGAATATTAAAATCCCAACCACCAGGAATATTATCAATTAAAATATCATTGGTTAACCAAGTTTGTCCGTAATCCAACGAACGATCAAAAACCAAACCAGCAGGTCCAACCCAAGCGGTATAAATTTCGCCATTTGGTCCAATCGCAGGAACTGCACCTTCCACGGTATTATCTGCATCTATGCAATCACCATCAATTTCGTTAATTTTAATAGCGTTTGACCAAGTTGTTCCGTTATCGGTAGATTTTGCAAATAAAATACGTGTTTTTTTAGTAGGATCAGTACTTCCGTAAGCATCGAATTCAGTCCAAAATGCATAAATAGTACCATTGTTTCTGTCAAAATCAATCCATTCTTTATCTTGTGCTTTATTTCCGTTTAGACCAAAATACGTTCCATTAGACCAAGTAGTTCCGTTATTTGTAGATTTCTGACAAATAATTCTATCCAACCAATTTGTAGCGTTAGAGAGATGAAAAAAATAAAAATCGCCATTATTGTCAATTAACATTGCAGGATCTCCCCAAACACCTAAAGACGAATTTATTATATTTTCAGACCAAGTTATACCTCCATCGGTACTTACATAGTAATTGTCGGCATTTGCTCCTGCTAAAAGAATATTTGTATTGCTTTCGTCTATGGTAATTGCAGGTTCGTTAGGCATATTAGTATTACTAATAAGTATGTTTGTAAACTGTGCATTTAGCACAATAGTAAAAAAATAAGCTAAGCTATAAAAAAAGAGTTTCATTTTGTATAATTTATGTATGTGAATAAAGAACTTACAACCGTTTAATGATCCATTCTTTAAAATCTATAAAATTTTTGGGTGAAACACCGTGACCTACAGGATACTCATGATATTCGTATTGTATTTGAAATTTTTCTAAAATAACTGGGATTTCTCTAGCCCAAGAAATTGGCAATACCTGATCTTGTGTACCATGCGAAATAAAAAAATCAAGTTTATTATAATTAGATGCCGTTTTAAAATCTGAAATTATTTCTTTATTTACATAACCGCTTAAGGCAATAAATTTGGTAATTTTTGTCGGATTTTTAAAAGCGTATGCATAACTTAAAATACTTCCTTGACTAAAGCCTAACATAAACATATTATCTAAATTCACGGCGTATTTGGCACAAATTTCATCAACTAAATTTTCGATTAAAACTACTGCTTTTTTTGCTTGTTCGGTATTTGTACGATTTCCTTTTGAACCTGTAAAATCAATTTCAAACCAAGCATAAGCTCCAAATCCTAACGGAATTGGAGCTTGTGCACTAATAATTAATAGTTCACTTGGTAATTCTGTAGCAAACGAAAACAAATCTTGTTCGTTACTACCATAACCATGTAATAAAATTAATACTGGTGTGTTGGTATGTATTTTTTCTGGCTCTCTTACAATATACGAAAGCGGTTTATCCATTAAGCAATACCTTTAAACCAATTTTGAAAAGACTCGCCTAAAACTGGTATTGTCTTTGTTTCACCTTGCATTACTCCGATAAATCCTATAAGCCAAAGCACTACTAATATAACAGTAATTACTAAAGATGCCATTGGACTAATACTTGCGATGACAAAGCTATTAACTAATGATAATAAACCCAACCCTACCATTTGTCGGATATGAAAAGATGCAAAAGCATTTTTTTTATCGTTATTCATAATAAACGCAATAATAGTTCCTATAAGTGTAATGTAAGAAATGATTGCAGTTGTTTTACCTTCTTCTACTGTTTTTGAATCCATAATATTCTTTTTTTATAATTAATTTCGGTAAATATACTAAAAATACTTTTACTATAAAATATTTTTAATAATTTCTGATTTTAAAACAGTTTCGGTGTATTCATCTAACGGATTACTATCTTTTGTAATTCCTCCTCCTAAATACAATTCAATTGCATTTTTTTGTACTTGCATACAACGCAGATTAACAAATAAGTTGGTTTCTAAGCTTGTACGTTTGTACGAATGGTTTTCAA
>CAYOWM010000112.1:0-5622 GCA_964407635.1 uncultured Flavobacteriaceae bacterium | reverse complement strand
AGCGATATTGTCGTGATATAAATCTGTTGTAAAGTTAGATTAATTATTTTACATGACAAGCAAATAGGATAAATTTTTATAACTGATTCCTACCTTTTAAAAACCATCGACAACAGTACATAAAATAATATTATTATCGGAATAGCTACAAATTGTAATATAATAATTAATAATAAACTAACTGCTAAGAAAAAAAACACTAATTTATTTTCGGAAAGACTAAAGTTTTTAAATTTTAAAGAAAATAACGGAATGTTAGCATTCATTAAAATACTCAATAAGATGGTTAATGCAATTAGTACGTATTTGTTTTCGAAAAAATGCAAAGCAAAATCCCAAGTTTCATAGGTTTGTATTAACGGAATAGATAATACAACCAAACTCATTGCAGGTGTTGGTAAACCAATAAAAGAGGAAGTCTGCCTAGTGTCAATATTAAAATTTGCCAAGCGATATCCTGAAGCTAAAGCCAATAGTAAACCAAAAAACGGAAAAAAATAAATGGTTTTATCATCTATCGGAATCCACGAACCAACTGTTGTGTGTAAAGTATTTGTCCAAATGGCAAAATTACTAGAGTTTTCTAACAATTTATACATAATCATTGCAGGAGCAACACCACTAGTAACCATATCTGCAAGCGAATCTAATTGTTTTCCTAATTCGCCAGAAACGTTTAAGAGCCTAGCAAAAAAACCATCAAAAAAATCAAATAAAATACCTAGTAGAATAAAAAATGCAGCAAAAGTTACATCGCCTTTTAAAGCAAAAATAGTTGCTACTAATCCTGAAAATAAATTTGCTAAAGTTATTAAATTTGGAATATGCTTTTTGATAGTTGTACGTTTTATTATTGTTGGGTAAAAATACTATAATTTACTTTTTTAAGCAAATTTTAAAAAAAAATTATAAAAATGCTTTTACTTCGTGTTTTAAAAATGCTAACGCTGTTTCCGATGGGTTTTGGGTTTTCATTACTTCTTTAATAATTTGTTCTCGTAATTTATTTGCATCTGTTATGGTTTCGTTTTCCGAAAGTTCTCTAATTATTTGGATGCTTCTATTTTTGGCTTGTACTACAACGCTCCATGCTTGTTCCGAAATGTATATTTGTTGCGTTATGTTGTGTTCAAATTCTTGTTCAATGGTATGAATTAGCGACATAGCATAGGCTTGTTTGTTTTCGTTTTTTGCAGCAATTCGTGTTACCAATTTGCTTAATGAAACACGTTCTAAAAACAAAGTTAGCCTTTCGTAAGCTTGTAATTTTAAGTTAGTTGTGTGTTTTTTGCCTTCTTTTAGTAGTTTAAATTTTTCTAAATTAGCATCGCTTTTTGTGTATTCTTTAAAAAAATACCAAGCAACAAGTCCGCTAACAAGCGATGGTAAAGTGTAGTATAACGAGCTGAATAATAAATCTTTGTCCATAATATGCTAAAAAATAGTTACTTCTGTTTCTAAGGTAATTCCGAATTTTTTGGTAACTTCTGTTTGTATTTTTTCTGCCAAATTTAGTATTTCTTTTCCTGTAGCATTGCCGTAATTTACTAAAACTAAAGCTTGTTTTTCATGTACACCAGCATCGCCAATTTTTTTACCTTTAAATCCACATTGCTCAATTAACCAACCAGCAGGTATTTTGTAGGTGTCGGAATCTATTTCGTAAAATGGAAGTTCTTTGTTTTCTTTTTGTATTTTAGTAAAAACCGTTTTTGAAACTATCGGGTTTTTAAAAAAACTACCACTATTACCCAATTCTTTTGGATTTGGTAATTTTTCGCTTCGGATAGCAATAACGATATCCGAAATATCTTTAATACTAGGTTTTTTTATTTTTTTGGCTTCCAACTGAGTTTTTATTGCTCCATAATCGGAATGTATTGTATGATTTTGTTTGGTTAGTTTAAAAACAACACTAGTAATAATGTATTTCCCTTTTTCTTCCTTTTTAAAAATGGAATTGCGATAGCCAAAATTACACGCATCGGTTTTAAAAACTTTTTTGGTTAATTTTTCAATATTTAAGCAGTTTACGGTTGTAATTACATCTTTTACTTCTACACCATACGCACCGATATTTTGTATCGGACTTGCACCAACGTTACCAGGAATTAAAGATAAATTTTCAATTCCACCATAATTTTTATCCACACACCAAAGTACAAAATTATGCCAATTTTCGCTAGTGTTTACTTTTACAAAAATATGCTCGTTGGTTTCTTTTACAACTTGTTTGCCTGTGATATTTAGTTTAACTACTAATTTGTCTATATCTTTTGTTAAAAGCATATTGCTTCCTCCGTTAAGGATAAAAATATTTTTATGGTGTGCTAGAATTTTTTTTAATTCTTTAGGTGTTTGTACTTCTACAAACTGTTTTGCTAAAATCGAAACACCAAAAGTATTGTAGTTTTTTAAATTTACGTTTTGTTGTATTTTCATAATTGCAAAAATGCGAAAATTAAGTTATTCCTCCTCTTTATTTTTAATAAAATGATAGTTTATCGTAATATCTGAAATTTTTTCTATATCATTTTCTGGAATTGGTGGTGGTGGAATGTAATTTCCGTTTTCGTCAAACCTATTATCAAAATCATCTTTTACATAATCGGGTTTTTGCCAATCGTATTGAAATGGTTTAGGAATGGTTTTTCGATAAAAAATTGCAAATAGAATTCCGATAATAAAACCAGAAGTATGTCCTTCCCAAGAAATGGATTCTTTAATAGGAAATAGATACCAAACCATACTTCCGTAGAGAAAAATAACCATTAAAGAAACGGCTGTTAGGCGATAATATTTACTGAAAATTCCGCTAAAAAAAATGAAAGAGAATAGTAAGTACACAATACCACTTGCTCCAATATGATAGGACTCTCTGCCTATAAACCAAGTTAGTAATCCTAGTAAAAAAGTACCAAAAAAGAATACTTTGTATGCAATTTTTCGGTAAAAATAAAATAAGGTAAGACTTAGTACAAAAAGCGGAACGGAGTTGTTAAACAAGTGTTTTAAATCGGCATGCAAAAAAGGCGAAATAAAGATGCCTCGTAAACCAATTAATGATTTCGGATACAAGCCATATTTTACAAAATTGTAGCCAAAAGTGGTTTCAAACCAAAAAACAAGCCATAAAGACAGTACAAAATACAATGGAAATGCAAGTGTTTCTATACTAAAAGTAAACGGATTGTTTTTTTCTGGTGTTTTCATTGTGGTAAAATATTCAAAAATTAATCCAAATGCAAAATACGGTTATATTGGCAGATTATTTTATAAAAAGAAGTATTTTTGTCGTATGATTGTACCTTTAGCAGAGCGAATACGTCCAAAAACTTTAGATGAATATATTTCGCAGGAGCATATTGTTGGTAAAAACGGAACACTAACCAAGCATATAAAAAGTGGTGTGTTACCAAGTTTGATATTTTGGGGTCCTCCTGGAATTGGTAAGACTACGCTTTCTAATATTATTGCAAACGAATCCGAGCGACCGTTTTATAGTTTAAGTGCTATAAATTCTGGTGTTAAAGATGTGCGGGAAGTTATTGAAAGGGCTAAAAATAGTGGTGGATTATTTACTACTAAAAATCCTATTTTATTTATCGATGAAATTCATCGTTTTAGCAAATCGCAGCAAGATTCGTTACTTGGAGCAGTCGAAAAAGGTTGGGTTACACTTATTGGAGCAACTACTGAAAACCCAAGTTTTGAAGTAATTCCTGCTTTGTTGTCAAGATGTCAAGTTTATACTTTACACAGTTTTACAAAAAAGGATTTATTGGCATTGTTAGATAGAGCAATTGCTAAAGATGCTTATTTAAGTAAAAAGGAAATTGTTTTGCAAGAAACGGATTTGTTATTGCAGTATGCTGGAGGTGATGCACGAAAATTATTAAATATTTTTGAACTATTGGTAAATTCTGTTTCCGAACCAATTGTAGTAACAAACGATTTGGTACAAAAAAACATTCAGAAAAATTTAGCTAGATACGATAAAACAGGCGAACAACACTACGATATTATTTCGGCATTTATAAAATCTATTCGTGGTTCCGATCCAAATGCAGCTTTGTATTGGTTGGCAAGAATGTTGGTTGGAGGTGAGGATGTGAAATTTATTGCACGTAGGATGCTAATTTTAGCTTCCGAGGATATTGGTAATGCCAATCCTACGGCTTTAATTATGGCAAATAATACGTTTCAGGCAGTTTCGGTTATTGGTAATCCAGAATCGAGAATTATTTTGAGTCAATGTGCTGTTTATTTGGCAAATTCCGAAAAAAGTAATTCGTCTTACCTTGCTATTGACACAGCAATTGCTTTGGTTAAAGAAACTGGTGATTTATCGGTTCCGTTACCTTTACGGAATGCTCCAACTAAATTAATGAAGGAATTGGGTTACGGTGATACGTATAAATATGCTCATAATTATAACGCTAATTTTGTAGAACAAGAATTTCTTCCTAAAGAAATTGTTAATACTAAATTTTACGAACCAAGTAATAATACTAGAGAAAATAAATTTAGAGAAGTTTTAAAAAAACGTTGGAAAGATAAATATGGTTATTAGGTTTTTATATTTTAGTGTATATTGTTGGTATAAGCTCTTTTTTATTTTCAAAAACACCTGTTTTAAGGATTGTTTTTATAAGCATATCGATAACAGATACAGATACGCTATTTCCAATTAATTTCATCCATCTTGCTCTTGATTCAGGTAGTTTAAAATCTTTTGGGAAACCTTGAATAACACAGGCCTCTTCTTTAGTTATTTTTCTATATTTTTTAGAGAAATAGACTTTGTTTAAAAATTCATTTTTGTATTTATTATGATTTTCTTTTTTTAAAGTCTTTAAAGTAACATAATCGTTTGTATCACTTGCAACCAATGTTGGAAAAACGTCTGATGTTGGTAGAAAAACTCTGTTTACGCCATATAATCCGCTACTAATTTTTGTATTTTTAAAATCGTATCTAATTTCAGAACATTTCAGAATATTTTTTTCTTTTAGCGTTTCCAAGGTGTCTTTTATGGATATTTTTTTTATTTTTAAAGGTCTGTGAGTCTTTAAATCATCTATGGATAAATTGGCGTTAGATTGTTTTGATAGTATTTCTAATTCATTTTCCGTTAGTTTCGATTCTTCAAAATCATTTATTTTAAATTGATATTCTTCTACTTTTAAAATATCTAATTTAACTAATTGTGATAATTCTTTTTTTGTTATGGAAGCATCTAAAGTTTTAAAATGCTTTAAAGAAAGAGGGTTGCCGTCTAATTTTCCAAATTGACTTTTCCTTCTATTCTTTAGAAGTAATAGACATATTTCTTTCTGTCTTTCGGTTGTTTTTAAAATATCCCAAGAATGGATTGTTGTATGTCCGTTTCTTAAGTCGTTAAATAGAAAGTAATCATTGAATCCATTTTTACTTGAAAGGCTCATTTTTTTAGTCAAAATCGGATTACCAAATAAATCTTTTTGAATTATTGTATTTTCTTTTGTTTTAGGTAATTTAACACCTAAAATATCTGCGAGTTTTATTCTGTTTTCAAATGGTTTTGGTAATTTGAAATTATCTAAATATTTTTTTTCTTTAAAACCAATAATATAAACACGA
>CAYOWM010000111.1:4533-5653 GCA_964407635.1 uncultured Flavobacteriaceae bacterium | reverse complement strand
GGTTGCATCTACAAAAAACCCTTGTCCTGTTGCCAAATAACCATTCAAATTATTGACATCGTTTCCTGCATAAGCAGAAGTACAGGTATTTGCCGAACAAACAATATAATCATCGTTTTCGTAGGCAGCATTTACAATTGGCGAATTATGCGTCCAAACATACACCGAATTTGCATCAGGATTTACAGCATTATCTAGCAAAGCAGCAATAGATATGGCACTTGGATATGGATTACCTACTAAAGTATTATCATCGTCAATTCCTCCTACATTATAATATAATGTTTGTGTTTGCACACCTGTATTAAAAGCACCATTAAAATTAACCATACCAATAAAACCACCTGTATAATCTATATTTGACCTTCCTTTTACAGCGTAACCTCTCGCTATTTCCATTTGTTGCGATGTATCAGGTATTAAGTGCCAATCTTGTACTGTTGCGTCAAAATCCCAAATTCGTGTCATATTTGCCCAAGAATTTAATACGGATAAGCTACTGTTTTGAACTGGTGATGAAATATAAGTAAACCTATCATCGTCTAATAGCGGTGTAGTTTGTATAGATGTGGTAAAACTACCAGTACCTAAAATTTCAGAAGCATCGGATACTTGTACAAAAGATGCCTCATGGTTTAGTACAAAGCTTCCGTCGTTATATAAATTGTTTTCTAATTTAACGTATTGATTAGAATTTACCGTAACGGTTGTACCTGTTTTGATTTTACACATACAAGCATCGATATTTGCTGTATTTGTATTATAACTAGAATCAAAAACAGCAATTCTTGTGTTGTCAGGAACACCACTAGACCAAACACTTCCATTCCAATTTGTTGCGTCTCCACAAGGGTTATCGTAAGCATATATTTTGTAATAATCTGCTGCGTTATCTCCATTTTCAAAAACACGAATATACAAGGTGTCTGTAGGATTTAAACCAGTTAATCGAATTCTTGAAAAATTATTAGTACTGCTATTATCATCACAAGCTAGTTCGGTTAATGCACCACAATTTCCGCTAAAAATTTGTAAAACAGAATCGGTTAAAAACGAACCACTTGCCAAAGCAGTTTCGATAGTTATATTACCAGAAGCAGGAACTTGAGCGGTAAACCAA
>CAYOWM010000111.1:3620-4523 GCA_964407635.1 uncultured Flavobacteriaceae bacterium | reverse complement strand
AATTACTTGCACAACTTGGTAATGGTAAAACACCTGAGGCAGTTGCACCAAATAAAGTTTTCGTTTCGGTATATTCATCGTAAACACCAACGGTTAAATTAATAGCATCTGCACAAGTATCATTTGCTGCCGTTTCTGCTACGGTAAGTCTAAAAATATGGTTGTCTGACCAATATTGTGAGGTAGAAAAACGCAAGACATAATTTGTACCAGCAAGTAAATCGTAAAATATTGGATCTCCGTTAGAGCAATTTATCTCTGTACCGTTACAAACATCGTATAAAGTAAAATATTTTCGATTATTGCCATAGGTTACATGCAGATTTCCTTTTACAGGCATGGTAAAATTATACCATAAGTCTAGCCAAGAATCGTTTGCATTTTCACAACTAGAAAGCGTATTACTCAAAGAGGATTTTTGATTATTTGCAGTTACTTCGGTATAGGTAGCAGTTGTTAATACTATATTTTCTGAATTTGCACAAGTATCATTAAGTGCCGTTTCAAAAGCTTGTATCTTAAAGGTATAAATATCCGACCAATATTGCGTTTTAGCATATCGCAAAATATAGGTTTGTCCTGCGGTTAGCGAATAAAAATAATTAGTTCCTTTAAAACATTTTATTTCCGTACCATTACAAGCATCATACAGTGTGAAATATTCAAAATTACCAGCATAAGTAATACGTACATTACCATTTACAGGCATAGTAAACGAATAGTATAAATCGTGCCAAAAATCGTTTACATTTTCACAACTAGAAAGCGTATTACTCAAAGTAGATTTTTGGCTATTTGCAGTTACTTCGGTATAGGTAGCGGTGGTTACTACTATGTTTTCAGGAGTAGCACAAGTATCGTTAAGTGCAGTAGGAAAAGCTTGTATTCTAAAGGTATTATTAT
>CAYOWM010000111.1:0-3520 GCA_964407635.1 uncultured Flavobacteriaceae bacterium | reverse complement strand
CATAAGTAATACGCACATTACCATCTACTGGCATGGTAAACGAATAGTATACATCATGCCAAACATCGTTTACATTTTCGCAACTAGAAAGTGTATTGGTGATTGTAGAACCTGTGGTAAATGCATCTACTAATAAAAAATTACTCGTTGGAACTACTATATTTTCAGGAGTTGCACAAGTATCGTTAAGTGCAGTAGGAAAAGCTTGTATTCTAAAGGTATTATTATTTGACCAAAATTGTCTGTTAGCATATCGCAAAATGTAGGTTTGTCCTGCGGTTAACGAATAAAAATAATTATTGTCTTTAAAACATTTTATTTCCGTACCATTACAAGCATCATAGAGTGTGAAATATTCTTGACTATCAGCATAAGTAATACGCACATTACCATCTACTGGCATGGTAAACGAATAGTATACATCGTGCCAAATATCGCCTGGATTTTCGCAATTAGAAAGTGTATTGCTAATTGTTGAACCTGTAGTAAACGCATCTACTAATAAAAAATTATTGGTAGGAACTACTATGTTTTCTGCAGTAGCACAAGTGTTATTCGGTGCAGTAGGAAAAGGTTCTAATCTAAAATCATCCAATCCTTGTCCTCCTCCTTTAAAATAATTTAGATAATACGTAACACCTCCTGTTAAAGAATATAAATAACTATTATCTCCACGAGCACAAGCAAGACTCAAGTTTCCGCAATTATCATATAACATAAAAGACTCAGATGGAGCAGCATGTGTTATTCTAATATTTCCATCAACAGGCATAACAAAAGAGTACCATAAATTTGTATATCCTATTCCTGATAATTTACAATTTGGCAACGGACCTAAAGGTAATCCGGAAGTATCTACGTTAATTTGTACAGATTGTCCTACGGTTAATACTACAGAAGTTGCCGTTGCACAAGTAGTATTTGATTGTGCAAATACTTGCATACTAAATAAGATTAGTATTAATTTTAGTAAGTTTTTCATAATATATTTATTTTATAATTAGTAAAAATAATTTTTTTGTTGTTTTAAACTTTTTAAAGTTGGTGATTGCTATAATCTATTTAGTAAATGCAATCTTTTTTTGAGTAAGTAAATATTTTTCTTGTTTTAGATTAAAAAAGCTACGTGCAATTTTAAATGTATTTTTTTATCGTTTTCGGAATAATTTTCATAGCATTAAAAGTATTCCTTTTTTGATGTTTTTGCAATTCAGAAAAAAATCGGATTTCTGCAAGGATGTTTTCATTTGTACAATTTTTAGGGGTTTATATGTTCCAAAAATACATATAAACTTCAAAAAAAGATGTTGTTATTATTGCAAAGTATATAACTATTATTGCATTTTACCCATAATTTAAGGGTTTTTATAGAATTTTACGATTTTACACGTCAAATTTTGAGTGCAAGAAAAAAATTATGCTGTTTAATCAAATTAATCCAAACTTAATTTTTTTTGCACAATTCTATACATATAATCTTGTACATACGCTTTACATTCGTTATCCATTTTTTTCATTTCTGGAAGTTTTTTATCGATTAAATTATGTTCTAACATAACATCGTCTTTATCGTAAAATCCTATTGTTTTTTTACCATCAAAAACCAAAGTATAGTCATTTTTAATATAATAAAAAACATTACCTGAATGGGTTATTGCAAAAGGTGCCATATCGTTGGAAAAGACACTTCTTCCCCAAGAGCGAAATGGTTTTTTGTAACCAATTAAATCTAAAATAGATGGATAAATATCTATTTGCTGTGCAACTACGGTGTCTAATTTAGCTAACGAGTTATCTGGTTTAAAGAAAATTATCGGTACTGCTAAGCGGTTAATTCCTTTTCTGTATTTTTTGTAATATTTTTGATTGGTATGATCTGCAGTAAAAACAAAAATAGTATTGTTATACCAAGGTTCTTTTTTTACACGATTAAAAAATTTCTTAAAAGCATAATCGGTATATCCAACCATCTTATGCACTGGTTTGTGACCAACAGGAAATTTTCCTTCAAATTCTTTTGGTAATTTATAAGGAGCGTGTGAGGATAAAGTAAAGATTGCAGCAAAAAATGGACTTTTTTTCTTACCTAATTCATCGGCAATATATTGAAAAAAATATTCATCCCAAATTCCCCAAATACCATCGGATTTACTATCATCATTAAATTCTGTTTTTCCGTAGTAGTGATCTATTCCTAAAATATTACTATATCCTAAAAAACCCATAGAGCCATTTGCTGCACCGTGAAAAAAAGATGTATCGTAGCCATAATCTTTTAACGTAGAAATTAGCGATTGTATTTTTTGGTTAGAATATGCAGACGAAGTAAAGGCTACTTTATACGATGGAATTCCTGATAAAACCGAGGACATTCCGTGAATGGATTTTCTACCATTCGCATATGCATTATCAAAAGCCAAACTATGTTGAATGAGCGAATCGAAAAATGGTGTATATCCTTCGTAATTTTTAATTTTTTTTCGTTTGTTTAATGCTCCAATATATTCTCTACCATAACTTTCAATAATAAAAAGCACAATATTTGGTTTGGTTTCTGGATTTTTTGTGTATTGTTTTATTGGTTTGATGTATTTAGAAATATCCTCTTGTTTAAAGAAATTCGGATTTTTAAATTCTCGTTTATTTATAGTACGAATAATAGCAAAAGGTGTGTTTAAAACCAAAACAGCTTGTTCTTGCTTGGTAACGTGTCGGTTTGCATCAACCAAGGTTATTGGTCGTGTACTGTGTTTAAAATCACCACGAATTCCACCAACCATTAAGGTTGCAATGAGTAATAAAATAACAATAGAGCTTAAAGTATAAGAAAGTTTTTTTGTAATTTCAATTGGTTTTACATTTACCTTTTTATATAAGTAAATCCATAAGTAACAAGTAACAAGAAACAGCACTAAAATGTACCAATAGTCTTTTAAAAATGAAAAAAGTAATGCATTTCCGTTAGTTTCGTTTTTAAACTCCTCAAAAACTGTAAATGTCAATCTAAAATTAGAGAATTTATAGTAAATCATATCTATAAAATTAGTTGCATATGCAATAAAATTAAAGATAAAATAGATATAAAATAACACCTTTTGAAAGGTTTTATGTGTATTTACAAATAATGGGAGCAAACTTAATAAGGTAAAAATAGCATTGATATATAAAATTGCAGTAGTATCAAATGCAATTCCGTAATAAAACGTATTAAATAGTTCAGAAGCATTTGAAATATTTAATAAATCTTTATTAAAAATATAGAACAATACTCTTGCTATAAAATAAAATAGGTATGCAAGTCCTAAGCGATAAAAAAAAGCGAGATATTCTTGTTTTCTAATTAGTTTCATTATGAATGTTTTTTATGAAATAAATCTAAAATATTTTGTGTTGCTCTTGTTGGTCTATTACGTTTCATATCAATAAAAACAAGTGATGTAAAACCTGTAGTTAGCAATTCGTTTTTTTGGTTATAGATTTCAAAATCAAAATCTATGGTTATGCTTGGCTCTTTACTTAC
>CAYOWM010000110.1:0-5704 GCA_964407635.1 uncultured Flavobacteriaceae bacterium | reverse complement strand
TTCTACTCATAAAATCACCATCTACATAATATAAAATTTCTTCGGAATCTATATTAGAATGGTGATATGGAGCTGGAATTGCTTTAGGGTGATAATCGTACAATCTTGGTACAAAAGAACACACTACAAAACCAGCAGCTTCCCATTGTTGATGAATTGGTGGTGGTAAATGAATACGACCTGTTATTGGTTCAAAATCATGAATGGAAAAAGCATACGGATAATTAAATCCATCCCAACCAACTACATCAAAAGGATGATTCGTATGTGTATAACGCCACATGACACCTTGTTTTTTTGAAAAAATAACAAATTCACCTTTTTCATCGTGTGTTTTTAAATCTTTTGGTAATCTAAAATCACGCTCACAAAATGGCGAATGCTCTAATAATTGTCCGTAATTATTACGATATCGTTTTGGTGTGGTTATTTCTGAAAAAGATTCGATATATAAAATACGATTGTTTTCGGTATCAAAATCTATTTGATACGTAGTTCCTTTCGGAATTATTAAATAATCACCATATTTAAAGTCTAAATTTCCATACATAGTTCGCAAAGTACCCGAACCTTCATGGATAAAAAGCATTTCATCGGCATCGGAATTGCGATAAAAATAATCTTTTGAAAAGGATTTTGGTGCAGCTAAGCCAATGTGCATATCGGCATTTACAAAAAGTGTTTTACGACTTTTAAGATAATCGTCTTCTGGTTTTAAAGAAAACCCTTTAAAACTTAAGGCTTTCATATTTTTTTCAACTGCAATTTTTGGCATTACATCACCAACTTTTACAATTTCGGAAACTACTGTTGGAGGATATAAATGATAAATTAAAGAGGATTTTCCTGCAAATCCTGCTGTTCCGAATAATTCTTCTTGATACAAACTACCATTTTCTTTTTTAAAGGTAGTGTGTCTTTTAGGTGGAATTTTACCTAAACTATGATATCTTGACATTTTTTTATTTTATAAATTACACTTCATTTTACAACCAAAACAAGTAAATCATTCAGGATTACGCTTAATCATTACAATTATAAAGTATAAGATATCTCTAAAAAAAGGCATAAACTTAGTTTATATAAAATTTCAGTGGTAAAGATACTTATTTAAAATAGAATATCAAATTGTTAACAAAGAAAAAAAATAGTTTTATACTATTTCTTATATTTTAGCTACATTTGAACTCAATTTATACATAATGAATATTGAAATTATCCTTTCTGTTATTGCTATTATTTTAGGAATTATTGGTTTTTTTCTAGGAAAATACATCACAATATTAAAATTTGAAAAAGAGACAGCCTCTTTTAAAGAACGAATTGCACAAAGTGAAAAACAATTTCAAGAATACAAGACGTCTGCACAAAAACAATTTCAAGAGTATAAAGAAATTGTCCAACAAGATAAAGAATCCGTTGAAAAATTATTTAATTCGCTTAAAGCAGAAAAAGAAGCACTTAGAAATCAAAAGGAAAATTTGGCTATTTTATTATCTCAAGCGGAACTAAATCTAAAAAATACTAGTGAAAAACTAACCGAAAACAAACAAGAAGTTGAAAAATTACAAGATAAATTCACTAAAGAATTTGAAAACCTTGCCAACAAAATATTAGAGGAAAAATCCTCAAAATTTACACAACAAAACAAAGAAAATTTAAAGCAAATATTAAATCCACTGCAAGAAAAAATTCAAACTTTTGAACAAAAAGTAGAACGAAGTAACAAAGAGAATTTTGAACGACATATTGCTCTTGGCGAACAGTTAAAAACACTACACGAGCAAAATATAAAAATCAGTACCGAAGCAACAAATTTAACCAAAGCTTTAAAAGGCGATAGTAAAACGCAAGGAAATTGGGGAGAACTTATTTTAGAGCGTGTTTTAGAAAAATCTGGATTAGAAAAAGGCAGAGAATACGAATTGGAAAAAAGTTTTGCTGTAAATGATGGCGATAAGCAACGCTTACGACCAGATGTTATTATTCACTTGCCAGGAAATAAAAAAATGATAATCGATTCGAAAGTATCGCTAACGGCTTATGAA
This sequence comes from uncultured Flavobacteriaceae bacterium, assembly GCA_964407635.1. Classification (GTDB taxonomy): domain Bacteria; phylum Bacteroidota; class Bacteroidia; order Flavobacteriales; family Flavobacteriaceae; genus S010-17. The sequence goes on along the minus strand of CAYOWM010000110.1, from coordinate 3,656 downwards.
AAATTTGTCAATACCGAAGAAGAATCGGATAAAGAGTTATACCTAAAAGAGCATATTTTATCGTTAAACCGACACGTAACACAACTTAGTGCTAAAAAGTACGAGAATTTATATCAAATGGAATCGCCTGATTTTGTTTTACTTTTTGTGCCAATTGAACCTGCTTTTGCTATTGCATCTAATTACGATAACCAACTGTATAATAAGGCTTTTGAAAAAAATATTGTTATTGTTACACCTTCGACTCTATTAGCAACTTTACGAACCATAGATTCTATGTGGAATAACGAAAAACAACAACGAAACGCTATTGAAATTGCAAGACAAGCTGGTGCTTTATACGATAAATTCGAAGGCTTAATTCAAGATTTAACCAAAGTTGGTAAAAAAATGGACGATGCTAAAAACGAATATAAAGGAGCAATGAACAAATTGTTTGAAGGTCGTGGTAATTTAATAGTTAGTGTAGAAAAAATTAAAAAACTCGGTGCAAAAGCTAAAAAGCAATTATCAGAAAATTTTTTAAATCGTGCTAATGAAGAATGATTTATTCTTAAATTTTTGCGAATTTAGAGGTTGGAAAATAATTCAATCCAAACTAAGTAGTAGTACATTCTTTACTGCTTTTATCTAAAAATACTATAATTTAATTGTAAACCAGTAAATTATCCTGTTTTTATTTTGCTCAATTCTAAAATAATACCTAATTTTGCAAACCTTTTTACGAGTACAGATATAAAAAAGGGTTTTAAAAAAATAATATTATAACTATCTTTTATTAATAATTTCGTTAAGTGTCTGGTTAATAATAAAATACAAAATTATAGTCACATGACTAAAACAGAAGAAAAAATTGAATTTTACATCGCAGAGATGGAAAAATTAGGAGTAAATTTTAAAAAAGATTTATTCACAAAAGTAGTAAAAGGTTTAGGACCTTCCATTTTTAAGAAAGATGCAGAAGTAGTATCTTGTTCGGATAAAGATGAAATCCTAACAGTTAAGAAAAATTTCTTAATTAAAAAACACGGTTTAGAGAATTCTGAAAAATTAGATGCAGCAATTTCTGCTGTATGTGAAAAAATGGGAAAATCTAATAAAAATAAATATCGTGCAATTTTTTATTATATCTTAACCGAAGATTTGGATTTAGCAGCAAACTACGATGTAGCTACTAAAAAAGAAACAAAAAAAGAGGTAAAGGAAGAGGCTGAGGCTGTAGTTGTAGAAGAAGTTAAAGAAACTAAAGCAGTTGCTGAAGTTAAAGAAACTGAAGAGGTACAGGAAGAAGCTGTAGCAGAGGTTAAAGAAGAAAAAGTTGTAGTTGAGGAAGCACCAAAAGTTGATCCAGCACAATTTTTAGCAGATTTTGATTGGCACAAGTACGAAGAAGGTATCGAAGAAGTTGACCAAGAAAAAATTGACGCTTTTAATAAAGCTTTAGAAGATATAAAAGGTTTTGTTGAAGAACGCCAATTAATCGAAGGTACTGTAATGCGTCTTACCGATCGTGAGGCAATTATTGATATCAATTCTAAATCAGAAGGTGTTATTTCATTAAACGAATTTAGATATAATCCACATTTAGCAGTTGGTGATAAAGTTGAGGTATTAGTTGATAAATTAGAGGATAACACAGGTCAATTAGTATTATCACACCGTAAGGCAAGAGTAATAAAAGCTTGGGAAAGAGTTAACAAAGCTCATGAAACTGGCGAAATAGTTACTGGTCACGTTAAATGTAGAACAAAAGGAGGAATGATTGTAGATGTATTTGGTTTAGAAGCATTCTTACCAGGTTCGCAAATTGATGTTAAGCCAATTAGAGATTACGATCAATATGTAGATAAAAATATGGAATTCAAAGTGGTTAAAATTAACCATGAATTCAAAAATGTAGTAGTTTCGCATAAAGCACTTATCGAAGCGGATATTGCATTACAAAAGAAAGAAATTATTGGTCAATTAGAAAAAGGACAAGTATTAGAAGGTGTGGTTAAAAACATTACTTCTTATGGTGTGTTTGTTGATTTAGGAGGTGTAGATGGATTAGTACATATTACCGATTTATCTTGGTCTAGAATCAATCATCCAAATGAAGTAGTTGAATTAGACCAAACTTTAAACGTTGTTATTTTAGATTTTGATGAAGATAAAACACGTATTCAATTAGGTTTAAAACAATTAACAAAACATCCTTGGGAAGCTTTAGACGATACGTTAAAAGTTGGTGATAAAATTGAAGGTGATATTACAATCATTGCAGATTACGGTGCATTTATAGAAGTTGCTCCAGGTGTAGAAGGTTTAATTCACGTTTCTGAAATGTCTTGGTCAACGCATTTACGTTCTGCTCAAGATTTTGTAAAAGTTGGTGATAGAGTAGAGGCTCAAATCCTTTCTTTAGATAGAGAAGATAGAAAAATGTCTTTAGGTATTAAACAATTACATCCAGATCCTTGGACAGATATTACGGCTAAATATCCTGTTGGTTCTAAGCACGTTGGTACAGTAAGAAATTACACTAACTTTGGTGTGTTTGTAGAACTAGAAGAAGGTATTGACGGATTAGTATATATTTCAGATTTATCTTGGACTAAAAAAATCAAGCATCCATCGGAATTCTTAAAAGTAGGCGATAAATTAGATGTTGTTGTTTTAGAATTGAATCCAGAGGAAAGAAAATTAAACTTAGGCCATAAGCAAACGCAAGAAAATCCTTGGGATGCAGTAGAAGGTAAATACACTGTTGATAGTGTACATACAGGAACTGTAAAAGAGAAAAATGATAAAGGTGCAATTGTTTCTTTTGAAGATAATGTAGAAGGTTTCGTGCCATCTCGTCATATGGAAAAAGAAGATGGTTCTAAAATTGTAAAAGGAGATACAACAGAATTTAAAGTATTAGAATTTAATAAAGAATACCGTAGATTAGTTGTTTCGCATACTGCAATCTTTAGAGAGCAAGAACAAAAGAATATCAAAGCTGCTAAGAAAAAGCAAGATGATGCTGAAAAAACCACTATTGGTGAAGCAAATTCCGCTTTAGCAGATTTAAAGAAAAAAATGGAATCAGGAAAATAATTTTCTAAAGACATTTTTACAAAAAAAGAGAGTATCAGAAATGATACTCTCTTTTTTTTTTGGTTTAGATGCGAAATTTTAAAATCCGTAGGAATACCTTAGTATTTAAAGGGTTTTGAAATGTAGCAAATGAGTGATACCAAATTAACTTTAATCTTGCAAAAAATAACTCAATATAATTTTACGGCATTATAAAATTAAATTAAGATTGATATTAAAAGTCATTCAAAAGATTATATAAAAAAATAGTCTTTCTTTTATTCGAATCCATGCATTGAAATTTCGCTATGCGTGTTTAAATTACCACAAAATGCAATAATAGTTACATAATGCAATAATAGTTATAGGATTTGCAAGAATAGTTATAGGATTTGCAATAATAGTACAAGCTTTTTAAAAGGAAAGCACCTATTTTTATAACAAATAAAAACATAATATCATGAAAAAAACAATTACCTTTTTAGCAATCTTGATTGCAACGACACTTTTTGCACAAAATACTTACGTGCCAGACGACAACTTTGAAACCTACCTAGAAACACACGATGCCAATGGTAATGCTGTCGCTATGG
>CAYOWM010000109.1:0-5714 GCA_964407635.1 uncultured Flavobacteriaceae bacterium | reverse complement strand
GTTTCTAATGCTCTACAAAATTTTGAAGGTAAAGGTTTAACCGTTGTACGAAAAAATGGTAAAGTATATGTTTCTATGGAAAATAAACTTCTATTCAAATCTGGTAGTTGGTCTGTTGGTAATCAAGGTAAAAAGGCAGTTGAAAAACTTGCCGATGTGTTAAAACAAAACCAAGATATTGAAGTGTTAATAGAAGGTCATACCGATAATGTGCCATATCATGGAAATAACGCTATTTTAGACAATTGGGATTTATCTACTAAACGAGCAACCGCAATTGTTAGAATTTTAGTTACTAAAAAAGTAAATCCAAAACAAATTACTGCTGCAGGACGTGGCGAATTTTTACCAATTGACACAAATAATTCTGCACAAGGCAAGGCAAAAAACAGACGAATAGAAATTATACTTGCTCCTAATTTAGATGCTATTAACCAACTGTTGGAGTAAATCTTATTTTATAAAATAATTCGTAAAAACATTTATATTTCGTAATAAATACAAAACAAGTAACAATAAAATAACCAAGAAAATTCCTCTTTTATGATTTGGTTTTTTTCTTGGTTTGTAATTTCTAAATTCCATAAAAAATTATTCTACGGTAACGGATTTTGCTAAATTTCGTGGTTGATCAACATTTCTACCAAGCATTACTGCAATATGATAGGATAATAATTGTAACGGAATTGTAGTTAACAAAGGTGTTAATGCTTCTTCTGTTTCAGGAATTTCAATAATATGATCTGCAATTCCTTTTACAGTAGTATCTCCTTCGGTAACTACGGCAATAATTTTACCATTTCTAGATTTAATTTCTTGAATATTACTTACTACTTTTTCGTAATGTCCTTTATTGGTTGCGATTACCACAATTGGCATATTTTCGTCGATTAATGCAATTGGTCCGTGTTTCATTTCAGCTGCAGGATATCCTTCTGCATGAATATAGGATATTTCTTTTAACTTTAAAGCTCCTTCTAAAGCAACAGGAAAATTAAAACCTCTACCTAAGTATAAAAAATTTGTAGCATCTTTGTAAATACTTGCTATTTTTTCGACTGTACCATTAATCGCTAATAAACTTTCTACTTTTTTAGGAATTAATTCCATTTCTTGTAAATAAGTGTGGTAAACGGATTTAGAAATACTTCCTTTTGCCAATCCTAATTTTAATGCAATTAAAGTTAAAACGGTAATTTGTGTAGTAAATGCTTTTGTAGATGCTACACCTATTTCTGGTCCAGCATGTGTGTATGCTCCTGCATCGGATTCTCTAGCAATAGACGAACCAACTACATTACAAACACCAAAAACAAAAGCTCCTTTTTCTTTAGCCATTTTAATTGCTGCTAAAGTATCGGCAGTTTCACCAGATTGCGAAATTGCAATTACAATATCTTTATTGGTAATTATCGGATTTCGATATCTAAATTCCGAACCATATTCTACCTCAACAGGAATTCTTGCAATATCCTCAAATAGATATTCTGCAACTAAACCTGCATGCCAAGAAGTACCACAAGCAACAATTATTATACGATTTGCATTGATAAATTTTTGTAGATTATCATCAATTCCTGCCATTTTAATCAAGCCTTCGTTAACTAACATTCTACCACGATAGGTATCGGTAATTGCTTTTGGTTGCTCGTATATTTCTTTGAGCATAAAATGGTCGTAACCGCCTTTTTCAATTTGTTCTAGGCTAAGTTTTAACTCTAAAACATTTGGATTAACTAAGGAATCGCTTTTTATATTTCGTACACGAACCTCTCTACCAATTTTAATAATTGCCATTTCACCATCTTCTAAATAGATAGCATTTTTGGTGTATTCTATAAATGGTGAAGCATCGGATGCAACAAAAAATTCTTTGTTATCTTTACCTATTCCGATAGCAATCGGACTACCAAGTCTAGCTACAACAAACTCGTCTGGTTTTTCTTTATCAAAAACGGTAATTGCATACGCACCAACTACTTCATTTAATGCTAGTTGTACTGCTTTACCAAGTTTTACATTATCTTTATTTTTAATTTCTTCAATTAAATTAATCAAAACTTCGGTATCGGTATCGCTTTTAAAAGTATAACCTCGTTTAAGCAAAGCCTGTTTTATGGTATCGTAATTTTCAATAATACCATTGTGTATAATTACTAAATTTTCCGATTCGGAGTAATGTGGATGTGAATTTACATCGTTAGGAACACCATGTGTTGCCCAACGTGTATGCCCAAAACCTATTTTACCAGATACAGAAATTTCATCGGAAATTTTCTCTTCTAAATCCGAAACTTTTCCTTTGGTTTTAACAAGTTTTATAGTTTCCTTATCGTATAAAATCAAACCAGCACTATCGTAACCACGATATTCTAATCTTTTTAAACCGTTAATAATAATCGGATATGCATCTCGATAACCTATATAACCTGTAATTCCATACATAGCTTTTTAATTTAATTCTGAATAAAAAATTTCTAACTTCACACGTTTATCATAATCTGCATCGGTAGATTGATAACGGTTTCCGTAAATAGTAACTCCTCTAGGATCAAAACTAAAATTTCGCACAATCGTATCCTCTGGATTTGTTGCATCAGGAATATCCGTTGTATTAAATGTTTTGATAGCAAATTTGCTAGGAGCAATAGCATCGTCTTTTTTTAACACTTCCGATAAGTAGTCGGTAATTCTAAAACGATATTTTATATTTGTTGTAACAGCATCATCTCCAGATCCTGTTGTTTCGGTTTGTAAATTACCATCGTAAACAGCTTCGCCTTCGGTAATAATATCTAAAATTTGAGTATTTTCATAAACGCCATTTACTGGATTTTCGTCTAATTTACATAAAAATAATCGTGTTGGCACTTTACTTTCGCTTAAATCTTGATTAATATTTAACACAATATTTGCTTCGTTAATTAACCAATTATTTTGTCGAATTTGTGCTAAATCCACTCCTTGAAAAGCATCTACAACAACCATAGAACCTGCATTACCTTGAATAAATAAATTTTGTTCGCCTTGCGTTGTATTTGGAGCGTTTAAAACAGATTGAATATTTGTAGTAGCTGTGCTATAATCTCTTTCGTACACACTATTTCGGATAACGCCATTTAAAGAAAACACCATACTTTGTTTTGTTCTAACAGGAACATTGGTATCGTTAGTATCTCCGTCGCCATTTAAATCGGTATCGGTTTCGTCTCTTAAAACATCATTTGAGTAGTAAATTGTCATATTTGCAGCACTAAAATTAGTTTGCATATATGCTCCATCATTTCCTGATGCTTCTAAATATAATCCGTTAAAGAAAAGAACAAATTTCTCTAAGGATTCAAAGTCCGTTTCATTACCATTTACAAAATTATTTTCAAAAAAAGTCTTGTCTAATTCTAATTTAATTGAAGGTGTTAAATCTGCTTTTTTAATGGTATCTATATCTATGGTAACATTATCGTTTTCAAAAAAATCAGCTCGTGTAACCAACAACATCGTGTCGTTTTTGTTTGGTTTAAAGTTACTACTATGTAACTCTGCTAGTTTAGTATATACTTTATCGGAATAATATTTTTTTAATTTTGTAGGATCTACTTCGTCATATCTATTTAAATACGTTCCTAATCGATATACTTTTAATTGAAATTCTTGGCTATCATCACCATAAATTTCATTTAAACTAAAGTTTGGTGTTCCGTTATCGTTATCTGCCTCTCGTGTTGCATTATATGGTATATCTAATACCACTTTATCAATACTTGGGTTTTCACCAAAATCTACTCCAGTAGCAGGAATATTTACTTGTGTTGCAACACTTGCACGTAAAGTTCCGTATTTAGAACTATTAAATACACCAAGACCATTAATAGGTAAATTGTCGGTTTGTGATTTTTCTAAATTTTGATTGTACGTAATCGTTTCGAAAATTACTTTATCCGAATCAAATTGCTCGTTTGTTACCAATTCTGTTCCGATATTTTCAAAATCGTGTTCGCAAGAAACACTAACAAAAGCAAGAACGATTACTACTATTAAAAATTTTAATAACTGCAATAATTTAATTATCATATACTATATATTTGAACTTTAATTTTAAGAATTTAAAACGTGATTTAAATAAAAATCGGTGTATGCCTCTACAAACTCTTCTTCTGGTTTATATTCTAAAACAGGATTTTTATAGTCCTCTAAAAATTTTACCACATCTAATGGTAAAGAAAAACTACCCTGAATTACAGCGTCTGCATTTGCGATTGCAATTTTAGATAAATTATTAAAATTAGGTTCTTTAAGAAATGTTAATTTTTCGTCGTCTAGATTATCAAATTTAAGTTTATCTATTAATTCTTTAGATAAAACTCCTTCAAACGGTTCGTTATAAATAGATGCAACTATTTTACTTTGTGTAAATAAAGCATCATTTTTATAGTACGTTTTAAGGTACAACGGAATTAAAGCTGCCATCCATCCACTTACGTGAATGATATCTGGTGCCCAATTTAATTTTTTAACCGTTTCTAAAACTCCTTTTGCAAAGAAAATAGCACGTTCGTCATTATCTTCAAACAAATCGTTATCTTCGTTCGTAAAAAGTGCCTTTCGTTTAAAATACTCTTCATTATCTATAAAATAAACTTGCATTCTCTCACGAGGAATAGAAGCTACTTTAATAATCAAAGGCATATCAATATCGTTTATTATCAAGTTTACACCTGACAAGCGAATTACTTCGTGTAATTGGTGTTTTCTTTCATTAATTAAACCAAATCTTGGTGTAAAAACACGAATCATTGCACCTTTCTGATTCATCTTTCTTGGCATTTCAAAAGCCATTTTAGATGTTTGATTTTCTGGTAAATATGGCATCATTTCCGATGCGATATATAAAATTTTCTTATCTTTCATAAGTTATTAGTATCCCTAAATAACAGGAATTATATTTTATTATAAATATTTTAATTCTGCTTAAAACATTTTATAGAGTGCAAAAATACGAAAATTTGCATAGATTTACCATTAAAATATTAAGTTTACACCCTTTTAACAGTTATTTAATAAAATTATGCTTGTTTTTAACACCATTGAATCGCTTCAAAAACATATTTCAGAATTACCAAAACACACCTCTATTGGCTTTGTACCAACGATGGGAGCTTTGCACAAAGGCCATCTTTCGCTTATAAAAAAGGCTAAAAAACAAAATGAAATTACCGTGGTTAGTATTTTTGTAAATCCAACTCAGTTTGATAATGCAGAGGATTTAGTAAAATATCCTAAAACCGTAGAAAAAGATTTAGAATTGTTACAATCGGTAAATTGTACCATTGCATTTGTACCTTCAGTAAAAGAAATTTATAAAAAGGATGTTGTTTCCGAATCGTTTCATTTTGGAGGTATTGAAAATGAAATGGAAGGAAAATTCCGAAAAGGACATTTCAACGGTGTTGCAACAATTGTTAAACGCTTATTCGAAATTGTAAAACCAACAAAAGCCTATTTTGGTAAAAAAGATTTTCAGCAATTGCAAATCATTAAAAAATTGGTGGAAATTAAAAAAATACCTGTAAAAATAAAAGGTTGTGCCATTTTTAGAGAATCCGATGGTTTGGCAATGAGTTCTAGAAACACCAGACTTACCAAAGAACAACGAAAAGCAGCTCCATTTATTTATAAAATATTAAAAAAAGCGAAGAAAAAATTTGGCACAAAAA
>CAYOWM010000108.1:0-5734 GCA_964407635.1 uncultured Flavobacteriaceae bacterium | reverse complement strand
TATATGAATAAAGTGTATAAAACAAAACTTCAAGAAAAAATTATTGATTTTTTAGAGTTTAAAGTTAACGAAATGAATTCAGGTTTTGAACGACGTAAAAAATTACGACAACAAGTTGATGATGCATAACTGTTTGATTAATAGTTTTTAACTGTAAAATTATAATACTACAAGATATTTAAAAATGCTAAAAAGAATTTGGAATAAAGGAAGGAAACAAAAAATATTTTTGACAATCCTATTGCTAATCGTACTATTTTTATTATTCGTTTTACGAGACGATTACCAACCAGCACTCTTATTTTTACGAAAATATATTTTTATCATTTTATTGAGTTTAGTGGTATTTTTACTCTCTTTTCGTGGTTTACGAAAAGCAACTTCTACTGGTAAAAAAATAGGAATATTTGTGTTTATGCTATTGTTTTTTAGTGCTTTATATTTTGTAGGTGCAAAGACAGGTATGTACGCATATATGCAAAAATATAATATTTTTAAAAATTTAGATTTAACCGAAATTGACAAATTACCAACTTCACGTAACGAACGAATTCAGCCGTACAATAATATAAAAACAATGGCTTACGAATCTATTGGCGAAACCGAAGAAATATCCGAACCACAACTAGTTCGTATTGATGGCGAAAATAAATGGACAATGGCTGTACAACCTGCAAAAGAGTATGTTTGGCAACGTGTTAGTGATGATATTGAGGAATTATTTTCCGTACCAAGTACGACTGCTTTTCCTAGATTTGCAGGTGAAAACAGAATAAAAGTACCTTTTTCAATTGGTGAATCGTTATCGTTTAGTAGAAATACATACAATGCCGTTGTACAGAAATTTAATTTATTTCAATTGTTTAATTTAGAACCAGGAGAAGTCTTTTATATGAAAAACGACGCTGGAAAATGGGTAGAAGTAGTTAGCCTTACTAAATGGAAGGGTTTTTTCTTTCCGTATCCAACTTTTGGAGGTGTTATGGTGATTGATAGCGGAAAACATACTGCAAAAGATTATTTGGAACGTGTTCTTTTTGGAAAAGGAACATATATTAGTCCTAAAGAAATGAAAAAATATCCGTTTTTACAAAAACAAAATATCTTATCCGAAAAAATATCTCGTTTAGAAGCAGAATCCTTAAAGTTTTTAGGAGGATTTCAAGATCCGTTGCCTTGGAATATGAAAACATCGGTTAAAATACCAGATTTAAAAGACGATCAAAACCAACAACCATTTGTAACCGATTTTGATTTTACAGATACAAATGATAAAGGGTATAAAGGCTTATATCATTGGTTTGGCTTAGAACCAATAGGTAAGGAACGAACAAGTTTGGTGTATTCTGTTTTTATTCCTTCAGACGGAAGTAAAAATATTTTATATTACAACCATTCTAGACGTAAAGAAGGATTTGCTGGTGTTTCAGCAATGCCTTTAAAAGTAATGGAATCTAAAAAAAATTACGATTGGAATTTAAACAAACCAGTAGAATTTAGACCATATATAAAGGATATTGCAGGAAAACGCAGAATGTTTGTCTTATCTACAATTGCTGCAAAACGAGATAATAGTAAACGATTTGATGGTTCTGCAACTCCAGATTTAGCCATCGTTGATATGGAATATCGCGATGTAATTTGGGTAGATGTTAAAAAACCAGAACAGTGGAATACTACTATTTTAGAACAATTGGGTTCTGTTTGGAAATCCTCTGAAAAAGATAACGATTTTTTTAAACTAAATCCTAATTTTGATTTACTTACGGATTCTGTTGTGAAGGATAGTTTGACCACAATATCAAAAGATACTATTATAATAAGAGATAGTATTAAAAATAAAGATATTAAAACTGTAAACTTAAAGGATAAAATTAAGTTGTTAGAAGCAAAAAGAGATTCTTTAAAAGCAATAAAATTACAGCAAGAAATTGATAAATTAGAAAAAAAGGAGTAATTTTATTACAAGATATACGTTCATATTCTAACTTTAAATCCTTGCTTTTTAATAATTATTAGTTACCATACTCATTTTTATTTTATCTTTACCAAATGAAAAATTATATATATATCTTAATTTTATTTTTTGGTTTTAATGTCTTTGCACAAGAACACGCTTGGGTGTTTTTTGCAGATAAACCAAATAGTGCTTCCTATTTTGCCAATCCATTGACGATGTTGTCGCAACGAGCAATTGATCGCAGAGTACGACAGAATATTGCTTACGATATAAAAGATATTCCTATCAGTAACGTGTATATTAACCAAATAGATGCTGTAATTGGTATTGAAGTAAAAGCAAAATCAAAATGGTTAAATGCTGTGCATGTTATTGGTTTAGAGCAAGATATACGTAGTTTAGAAAACTTTTCTTTTGTTGATCATATTGAATTTGCTTCCAATTTGATTACTAGAAAAAATAATTCTACTAATAAAATAAACAAATTTTTAGACGAAGCCGTTACGTACAATTATGGTGGTTCTTTTAATCAAGTGTCGCAAATTGGTGTAGATTTTTTGCATCAAAATGATTTTACAGGTCAAGGAATGCAAATTGCTGTTTTAGATGCTGGTTTTGGTGGAGTAGATACGTTTTCGGCTTTTCAGCGAATTAGAGATAATAATCAAATACTTGGTAGTTATAATTTTGTAGAACGAAATCAAAATTTAAATACTGCTAGTACACACGGAATGAGTGTATTATCTACAATTATTGGTTATGTAGATGGCGAATTAATCGGTACTGCAATAGATGCTTCGGTATATTTATTTGTAACTGAAGATGCTGTAAATGAAACACCATTAGAAGAATCGCTTTGGGTTGAAGCTGCTGAAAAAGCAGATAGTTTAGGCGTAGATATAATAAACACATCACTTGGTTATCAAGATTTTGATGAAGCAAAATACGATCATCCATATAGCGATTTTAATGGTTCTACAACTTTTATTGCTCGTGGAGCAAGTATTTTGGCTTCTCGTGGAATAATTTTAACCGTTTCGGCAGGAAATGACGGAAATGGATTTCATTATATTGGCACTCCTGCAGATGCAACAGATGTATTAACCGTTGGATCTATTGATGAATTTGGTAATATGTCCGATTTCAGTTCGTATGGTCCTAGTGCAGATAATCGTATTAAACCTGATGTTGTAGCAAAAGGGCAATTAGCAACGATTGTTAACAGTTCTGGAAATGTTAGTTTGTCAAACGGAACTTCTTTCTCTTCGCCAATTATGTGTGGAGCAGTTGCTAGTTTGTGGCAAGCTTTTCCTAATAAAACTAGTTATGAAATTATGCAAATGATTCGCAAATCGGCACATTTATATAATGCTCCAGAAGATCATTTTGGTTATGGTATTCCTAATTTTCAGAGTGCTTATACAGTTGCTAAAATAAATGAAAATACGTTAGATGAATTGCTTATTTTTCCGAATCCAACAACCGATATTGTGCATATTTCCAGCTTAAATAACAGTAAAATAAAAGCAATTTCACTATATAATAGCATTGGAAGTTTAATTTTAAATAAAAGCTATCAAAATACTGGTTTAGAATATATTAATATTAAAAATATAAATGCAGGAATGTATTATCTTAAAGCTAAATTTGCAGATAATTCCGTTGCAATTAAAAAAATAATAAAACAATAAAATAACGAAATTTTGAGTACTAAAATAACAGAACTTTTCGGAATTAAATATCCATTAATTCAAGCAGGTATGGTTTGGGTTAGTGGTCATAAGTTGGCATCGGCAGTTAGTAATGCAGGAGGATTGGGAATTATCGGAGCAGGTTCTATGTATCCGAATGTTTTATTAGAGCATATTAAAAAATGTAAACAAGCAACAAATAAACCATTTGCCGTTAATATTCCGTTATTTTATCCTGATTTAGAGGAGATTATAAAAATTGTTATTGAAGAAAAAGTAAAAATAGTATTTACTTCGGCTGGAAATCCTAAGTTATATACCAAATTTTTACAAGAAAACGGAATTAAAGTTGTACACGTTGTCAGCAGTGTAAAATTTGCCTTAAAATCACAAGAAGCTGGTGTAGATGCCGTTGTTGCAGAAGGTTTTGAAGCAGGAGGACACAATGGACGAGAAGAAACAACCACTTTGACTTTAATACCAATGGTAAAAAAAGAAATTAATATTCCGCTTATTGCAGCAGGAGGAATTGGAACAGGTCGTGGTATGTTGGCAGCACGAATTTTAGGAGCAGATGCTGTACAAATCGGAAGTAGATTTGTAACTAGTTTTGAATCCTCGGCTCACGAAAATTTTAAGCAAGAAATTTTAAAAGCTAAAGATGGCGATACTATTTTAACACTTAAAGAATTAATTCCTGCACGATTACTTAAAAATAAGTTTTACAGAGATTTAGAGAACTTATATAAAAATAAAGCAAGTGTAGAGGATATCCGAAAACACTTAGGCAGAGCAAGAGCAAAATTAGGAATGTTTCAAGGAGATTTAGAAGAAGGCGAATTAGAAATCGGACAAATAGCTGGTTTGATTGATGAAATAAAAGCAGCAAAAGATATTGTTACCGAAATAATTTCAGAATACAATTCTGCATTAAAGGAGTTTTCGGCATTAAAATTGTAAAAGATAAAGCAACAAATAAAATTAACAACAAAAGATATGAAAAAGAAATACATTTTAATAGGAATATTATTTACTGGTTTAACCGTATTTTCGCAAAAATTAGCAAAAGTAAAAGGCAGTAAAAACGTTATTTTATCCGAAAGAGTATTTGATTCAATAAGTAGTTTGGAGATTTATAAAAATCTAAAAATTAACATTATAAAAAGTGAAGAAAACAAATTGGTAATTTTTGCAGATGATAATTTACACGATATTGTACTAACCGATTTGAATAACGGAAAGTTAGACATAGATTTAAGCAACCGAATTTCGAGTAAAAAGAAATTTGAAATTACTTTATATCTAACTAGTATTGCAAATATAACGCTTAATGATAACGTAAAACTTACTAATAACGATTATTTAAAAAACACAGCAATATCGGTTATTTTAAACGATAAATCGGAAGCAAATTTAATGCTGGAAGCCGAGAATATTACCATAGAAGCTAGTAATCACGCAAAAGCAGAAATGGTTTTAAAAGCAGATACTATAAAAACAAACTTGCAAGAAACGGCAAAAATTAAGACAACTATTTCTTGCAATTTATTTATTGTAAATGCCAATCAAAAAAGTAGTCTAACTCCGTTAGGAAAAGTTGAGAAAATGTTAATTACAGCAAAAAATTCAGCAAAAGTAAAAGCGACAAACCTCAAAGTAGATACAGCAGAATTAGTTGCTGAAAATTCGGTAAGTGTCTATATCAATGCAACTAAAAATTTGAGCATCAAGGCACAAGGAAAGTCTAAAACATACATCTATGGTAATGCAAAAATTGATTTGGTGTCATTTAAAAATACTGCAAGTTTGTTAAAGAAAGAGTAGTAATAGCTTGAATTTACAAAGCCAATCTAATATATTTTGGTATAATTACAGATTTATATATTCTTTAAAAGTACCGTTTTTATAGAAAATAACAATTCGTTCAATTTTATTATTTGAATTATCGGATTGCATGTCATTTGTAGTAGTGTTCATTTGTGTATTTGTAATAGGTTCTTCAAAATTTTGTGAAAATAGAGTAGGAGCAACTTCTTTTGGCTCAACTCTCTTTTCCGATTCATACGTTTTAGGAAAAGTACCT
>CAYOWM010000107.1:0-5877 GCA_964407635.1 uncultured Flavobacteriaceae bacterium | reverse complement strand
TTGTTCGTTTTGTTGTTCATCAACCGTAAAGCTAAGTCCATAATTTTTTCCATCACCAACATTAGCAATCACTTTGGCTTTTTCCTCATCTTTTTTAAAGGTTAATGTTATGTGCTGTGCATTTGCCTTAGTTATTTTGTTTTCGATTAAATATGTTTTTAATAAAGCTAAATAGTCATGTTCTTTATCTTTTGTGATTTCAAACAAATTATTTACTGGTTGTTTTGTATTCTCATCTTCAAAAACAACTTTATTATCTACTAAATAGACTTGTGTTTTTATTTTAAATTCTTTATCTTTATTAATTGGATAATCATAAACCTTGTATTCCTTTTTAGTTTTGTAATCATACAATTCTAGAGTATCTTTTGCAACCAAATTATTTATAGCATCTTTAGAGGCTTTCATGGTAGCTTCATATGGTTTTAGTTGAGAATACTCACCTATAATACCAGCTACTTTTCCTCCTAATCCTGTGGCGGCAAAGTATAATCCCATCATTAATGAAGCATATTTTACTGGTGCTAATTTTGTAACAAATGAAAGTGAAACAGGCGATGAGCTCAACTCTCCAATAGTATGAAATAAATAAGCTAAAACTAACCAAATCATAGCGGATTTACCATTTGCTTCATAATCTTTAACTGCAAAAACCATAAATACAAAACCAAGTCCCATAATAATGGTTCCTGTAGCCATTTTAAATAAAGAAGAAGCTTCTTTACCTTTTATTTTTCGCTTTGCCCAATAGTTAGCAACAGCAACAGCAAAAAGCAAGATAAACCCTGCATTTAAGCCTTGAAACATTGGTGTTGGTATTTCGTAACCAAAGAGCATTCTATTGGTTTTTGTTTCGGTATAGATGCTCATTAAACCTCCTGCTTGTTCAAATGCTCCCCAAAATACCACTACCAAGAAGAAAGACAGTAGTAGTACTAAAAATCGATCTTTTTCTACTTGCGTTTCTAAACTTTGGTAAATCATCATCATTAAACCTACTACAAACGATAGAAAAATAAACAAGGCACCATAACCCCAATGATCGATGCCTTCAAAAGTAAATCCTGCATAAAGTGAAAGTGCTAACATAACTACTAAAATGGCTAAATGTATCGGTGATTTGAATATTCTTACAAATATATTCATCAAAGAAATATCAGCTTGTTTTTGTGCTACGGTAGGTTTATTTCCTACGTGAGTTATATATTTTTGTCCCCAGATATAAACTAGTAATCCAAAAAGCATCGCAATTCCTGCCATTGCAAACCCTGCATGCCAACCCCATTTTGCAACAACCATTCCTATAAAAGTTGTAGCAAGAAGGGATCCTAAATTAATACCAATATAAAAAATAGAAAATCCTTTATCTCTACGAATATCTCCCTTAGCATATAAACCTCCTACCATAGTAGAAATATTGGGTTTTAGCATTCCTACACCTAATATAATAAGTCCCAAACCTGTAAAAAATGCCCAAGTAGCTTCAATAGCTAAGGTTCCGTGTCCCAATACTAAAACAAAAGCACCTAACATTACGGCTTTTTTCTGCCCTAAATATTTATCGGCAAGAATACCTCCTGGAATTGAGACTACATAAACTAACATAACATACCAACCGTATAATGCTAACGCTTCTTTTCGTGTCCATCCTAATCCTGCTCCGTTTTTATCCATCGCAGTAGCTATCATATAGATTACTAATATTGCTCGCATTCCGTAATACGAAAAGCGTTCCCACATTTCTGTAAAAAATAATACGTATAAACCTATCGGATGTCCAAAAAGTTCTCTTTGATGTGGTTTAATAATTGCTGTTGACATATTTTAATTATTGGTTAATATTATAAATTTTCGTGTATAAATGTACTCATTTTTTTATAAAGATGTAATCTATCGTATCGAGTACTGTAAATGCTGTGTGTTCGGTCTGGGTAGATAAACATATCAAATTCTTTATTTGAATTTATCAATGCATTTATCATTCGCATACTGTTTTGTACGTGTACATTATCATCACCTGTACCATGTATTAATAGGTATTTTCCTTTTAATAAATGGGTAAAATTAATTGGTGAATTATCATCGTATCCATTTGCGTTTTCTTGTGGTGTGTGCATATATCTTTCGGTATAAACCGAATCGTAAAAACGCCAAGAGGTTACTGGTGCAACGGCAATTGCCATTTTAAATGTGTCTGCTCCTTTTGTTATTGCTAAAGAGGACATATATCCTCCGAATGACCAACCCCAAATTCCGATTCTATCGGAATCAATATATGGTAATTTACCTAATTCTTTTGCAGATTCTATTTGGTCAATGATTTCGTATTTACCTAATTCTAATTGTGTAATTTTTTTAAAATCTCTACCTTTATATCCTGTTCCTCTACCATCTACACAAGCAACTATATAGCCTTGTTGCGCTAACATAAAATACCAATAATCGTTAGAATAATGCCAACGGTTTGCTACTTGTTGGCTTCCTGGTCCTGAATATTGATACATTAGTAATGGATATTTTTTGGTAGGATCAAAATTACTTGGTTTAATCATCCACATATTAAATTCGCCATTTTTTGTTTTAAGTGTAGAAAATTCTTTTTTACTAGATGTATATTGATTTAAAAGTTCTTTAGTTTTACTATTATTTAGAATTTCTTTTAACGTTTTACCTGATTTGGATTCGTTTAGTGTGTAAATTGTAGGTGTATTTGCCGAGGAATATGTATTAATATAATAGTTAAAACTGGTACTAAATGAAGCAGAATTACTTCCGATTTTATCGTTTAATTTTTTGTGGTTTTTACCATCTAAACTGACCGAAGCAATAGAACGATTTATAGATCCATCCTCAGTAGATTGGTAGTAAATGGTGTTTGTTTTTTCATCCAAACCGTAATAATTAGTAACTTCCCAATTTCCTTTGGTTACTTGGTTTATTAGTTTTCCTGTTTTTGAAAAATGGTAAATATGGTTAAATCCACTTTTCTCGCTTGTCCAAATAAAGGAGTTATCTTTTAAAAAGGTTAAATTATCGGTTACATCTACGTAGGCTTTATCGGTTTCGTTTAGTATTAATTTAGGTTGTAATCCTTTTTTTACATTTACAAAAAATAATTTTAAATCGTCTTGGTGTCTGTTTAATGTGGTGATACACAAAGTATTTGACTCGTTTGTCCATTTTATACGAGGAATATATTCGTAGTTTTTAAGCGGAATATTTTCTAGTTTATTGGTTTTTAGATAGAATAATTTTAAACTAACAATAGCATTTTTTTCACCTGCTTTAGGATATTTAAATACTTGCTGTTGTGGATATAGATTTTCACCATAAATATCCATTGAAAATTCAGGTACTTCGGTTTCGTCAAAACGTAAAAACGCAATTTTATCACTGTTTTTATTCCATTGAAAAGCACGAACAAAACCAAATTCCTCTTCATAAACCCAATCGGAAATACCGTTAATTATTTTATTTTTTTCGCCATCGCTGGTTATTTGTATGGTTTTGTTGTTTTCTAAATTTTTAACATATAAGTTATTTGCAAACATATAGGCTACTTTTTTTGCGTCAGGCGAAAAAGTAGGTTCTTGAATTTTAGCATCGGTTATTTTTGTTAGTTCTTTCGTTTTTAAATCGTAAACGTAGTATAATGCTGTTTTTGAGTATCTGTAAATTTGTTGGGCTTGTGTACCAAAAATAATTTTTGTTTCATCCTCACTAAAGGTATAATCGTATAGAGAAGGTATTCCGTTAAGGTCATTTGTGGTTACAATGGTTTCTACTTTTTCTAGAGTTTTGTATGAATATTTATCTAATTCTGTACCTCGATTATTAATTACTAAATAATAATCACCTTTTTTCATCGAATGAAATCCACCAAGGTATTCGCCTCTAAACGTTCCTTTTTGCCAAATATCGGCTAAGGTTATCGATTTAAAATCGGAAGTATTTGTAGAATTTATGGAAGTATTTTGCGAACTGGAGCAACTAAAGATAAAAAGGGAAAGAAATAATACGAATACTAATTTTTGCATGTTTTTAAAATTAAAGTCCAATTTTACGAAAAAAACTTCTATTTTCACTATAAAAATGAATTAAAAATATTTTTACTTTTTATACTTAAAGTAAAATAAAGGATAATGATACTGTTTACAAAATTAAAATTTAAAAATTATATTGCCATTACTATTTATCCGTTTATAATTATTCATAAGGATTATAAAGGGAATTTGGGCTTAGTAAATCACGAAAAAATTCATTTAAAACAACAAATAGAATTATTTTGGTTGTTCTTTTTTATTTGGTATGTAGTAGAATTTGTAGTGCGATGCATACAATATAAAAATTGGTATTTAGCATATCGAAATATTTCTTTTGAGCGAGAGGCGTATCAAAATGAAAAAAATCAGAATTATTTATCCGATCGAAAAATATTTAGTTTTTTTAAATATTTGTAACTTTACCAAATGAAAAAAGTTATAAATATTCAGTTTTATAAAACGCCTGTTGGCGAATTAATTTTAGGTTCGTATCAAAATAAAATTTGCCTTGCAGATTGGCGTTTCAGAAAAATGCGAAATACTATCGATGCACGTATTTGTAAAAAATTGAATGCTGTTTTTATCGAAAATACTTCCGATATTATCGAAAAAACAAAAGAACAATTACATGAATATTTTTCTAAAAAACGAACAAAATTTGATTTAGATTTATTGCTAATAGGAACGGATTTTCAAAAGCAAGTATGGTTAGAGTTGCAAAAAATTCCTTTCGGAAAAACGTATTCGTATTTAGAATTGTCTAAAAAAATACATAACGAAAAAGCTATACGAGCAGTAGCTTCGGCAAACGGAGCAAATGCAATTTCTATAATCATTCCTTGTCATAGAATTATTGGTTCAAATGGAAAATTGGTTGGATATGCTGGTGGAATTCCTGCGAAAAAAAAATTATTAAATTTAGAAGGTGTTAGTATAGACAACCAGTTGCGTTTGTTTATCTAATTGTAATTGGTAAGAATAAAAGTCAATTTGAAGTAAATCAAATTGACTTTTATTAAAATTAGTTATTTAATAATTATTAATAAGGCTTGAAAACCCAATAAAACGAATTTATTTAGCCAACATTAAAATTTCATTAACAACAATTTCGGTAGCATATCGTTTGTTGCCATCTTTATCTGTATAGGTATTGTATGCTATTTTTCCTTGAATAGCAACTTCTTTACCTTTGTCTAAAAACATTTCTGCAATTTCTGCTGTTTTTCCCCAAGCGGTAAGATTGTGCCATTGTGTATTTTCTACACGATCGCCTTTTGCATTTTTGTAGGATTCGTTTGTTGCAAGTGTAAATTTTGCTAATTTTGTACCAGAATCTAAGGTGATGATTTCTGGTTTTTTTCCTAAATTTCCAATTAACTGTACATTGTTTCTTAACGTATTCATAAGATAAGTTTTAAATATTATTCGGGATTATTCCCTGTCAAAATTCATTCGTTCGTTTTGACAGTGCAAATAACTGACAAACGGTAAACAATATTTGGTTAGTAAATAATTACTTTCGTTTATATTCGTTTGTAATTGGTTTTATTATTGTAAATCAGTTAATTACGTTTTTAGTAAAAAATAATTTTTAGTATTAATTTTAGTTGCTTTTTATTTTTATGTACTTTCGCAAGATGATTCAGATAGGTAAAACATTAGTTTCGGAAGATATTATAGAAAAAGATTTTGTGTGTAATCTTAATGCTTGTAAAGGGCAATGCTGCATTGATGGTGATGCAGGTGCACCGTTGGAAGAAGATGAATTACAAATTATGAAGGATATTTATCCAAAAGTAAAACCTTTTATGCGTAAAGAAGGTATTGCCGAAAT
>CAYOWM010000106.1:0-5901 GCA_964407635.1 uncultured Flavobacteriaceae bacterium | reverse complement strand
AACTCATGCAATAGGTTTGGATTCTTTAATATCAAAGCAAATGATTACCGTCAATGCTATTAAACAAATCATTGAAAGAAGTAAATTTGCTTTGTTTGCCGAAATTCCGGGTGTGGAAGCTGAAATCATTGAATTTATTGCTAATGAAAAATCGAAAATAACAAAAAAACCGTTAAAAAATACTAAATTTCCGTCGAATGCAATTGTAGGTGCTGTTTTTAAAAATACTCATATAATTGAAATCCCAACGGGAGATACTCATATTCAAGCCGGAGATAAAGTTATTGTATTTTCATTACCAAATGTTATAAATAATGTTGCAAAGTTATTTTAATGAATTAATATATTAGGTTGATATGATAAAAATAGCTGTGATAATGGCTGGTGGCTCAGGTGAAAGATTCTGGCCTCTTAGTCGAAAAAGAAAACCAAAACAATTAATTTACAAGAAACAGAAAAAGTAGAATTAACAGTTAAAAATCCTGAAAAACCTTCAAAAAGAGATTTACGAATTCTTAAAAAACAGAAAGAAAAAGAGGAGGTAGCTTTAAAAAAACGCATTAAAGAAACCGAACGTTCCATTTTAAATGAAGTGAATAGAATACGAAATAAAAAAACAAAATTAGCAAAAGAGGAATTAGAAAAAATAAAAAATTACCAATATAAAATTGGTGATAAAGTCCGAATTATAGGTAGCAATACCTCTGGAACAATCGATAAAATTGAAAAAAATACGGTTTTTATTAATTTTGGTATATTTATCACAAAATCGAACAAAGATAAAATAGAATTGGTGTAAATTTAACCCAAAAAAATATGCAGAGTTTTATAGAAAATGTCGTAGCAGATATTCTTGCCCAAAAAATAGATTTACAAAATACAAAATTCATTCTTTCTAGTAAACGTGCTACTGTATTTTTTAAAGAAACGTTAAAAAAAACCATTAAAAAAACGTCATTTTTACCTCAGTTAATTAGTATTGAGGATTTTATTAGCGAAGTTGCCGATTATGAAATTATAGATAATACCGAATTATTATTCCTGTTTTATCAAGTGTATTTAGAAACAGTTGCCAAAGATAAAGCAGATAGTTTTGATAAATTTATTAGTTGGTCAACCATTGTATTACAAGATTTTAACGAGTTAGATAGATATCTTATTGATACCGATTATATTTTTAACTATTTATCGGATATTAAACGATTAGAAGAATGGTTTAAAGATAAAGAAGTGACTAAATTGTCTAAAAACTATGTAAATTACTTTAAAAATATTGGTAAATATTACCAATTACTAAACAAAAAACTTACCAATTTAAAATCGGCATACCAAGGATTTGTTTATAAAAAAGCATACGAAAACACAGCAAAATACATCCGTAAAAACTCTAAAGAAACCTTTGTTTTTATAGGTTTAAACGCTTTAAACAAAGCAGAAGAAAATATCATTAAAGAATTATTATTACATAAAAGAGCTAAAATATATTTTGATTTTGACAGCTATCTATTTGCTCAAAATTTACCGTATGCAAACTTTATAAAAAAATACAAAAACAATTGGAAACATTTTGATTTAGAGCCTTTTAAGTTTTTAACGAACGATTATATTTCGGATAAAAATATAGAAGTTGTTGGTGTTCCAAAAAATGTTTCACAAATAAAATACGCTAGTCAGATAATTCAAAATGTTTCAAAAAAGAGCAACAATTTTACCAATACAGCTTATGTTTTGGCTAATGAAAATTTACTTCCTGTTGCATTAAATTCGCTGCCAAGTGAAGTAGAACGTGTAAATATAACTATGGGATATGCCTTGAAAAACATAAGTTTATCTAATCTATTCCTACTTTTTTTTAAAGCACATCAAAACAAAGCTAAAATTGGAAAGAACACTAAATTCTATTATAAAGATGTAATTTCTATTTTAAATTTCCCTATTATAAAGGAGTATTTTTTTGAAAATAATGAAAAAATAAACGATTTAATTAGCAAAAAAATAACAGAAAAAAATCTCATTTTTTTAACAAGTAAACAAATAATAAAACTATTTGAAAATCCAAAAAACACTTTATTTGCCGAAATAATTTTTTACCCTTTTGAAAATTCTATCTTATATATTAAACGAATTATTTATGCTTTAGATATCTTACTAAAAGCAAATACAAATCATTTAGAAACCGAATATTTAATCCGTTTTACACAACTTTTTCAACAATTAGAAAACCTAGAAACCAATTACCATTATTTAGAAAATTTAAACAGTTTAGAATCGGTTTTTAAACAGCTTTTAAACCTAGAAAGTCTATCTTTTCAAGGCGAACCTTTATCTGGTTTACAAATTATGGGGATGTTAGAAACTCGTAGTTTAGACTTTGAAAACATTATTATAACTTCGGTAAACGAAGGCTTTTTACCTGGAGGAAAAACAACAAATTCTTTTATTCCTTTTGATGTGAAAAACGAATTTGGATTACCAACTTACAAAGAAAAAGATGCAATTTTTTCGTATCATTTTTTTAGATTATTGCAACGTGCAAAAAATATTTATTTGCTATACAATACCGAAACTGACGATTTTGGATCTAGTGAAAAAAGTAGATTTATTACACAACTAGAAATACTTAGTAAAAACTTAAAAAAACACCAATTTATACACAAAATTGTAAGTCCAAATGCACCAACGCAACACACAGAACTTTTAAAAATAAAAAAAGATACCTCAATTTTTAAAAAACTCGCTAAAATTAATGAAAAAGGATTTTCACCTTCAACATTAACTAATTATATTGTCAATCCTATTTATTTTTACAAACAACGTATTTTAGGCATCAAACCCATAAACGAGTTAGAAGAAACCGTAGCAATTAACACTTTCGGAACGGTAATTCACGACACTTTAGAATATTTTTACAAACCATTTATTAATATCGTTTTAACGGAAGAAGCTATCCGTAAAATGAAAAAGGAATGTACAAAAACAACCAAAATTTTCTTTGAAAAAAATTATACAAATGGCGATTTTACCAAAGGAAAAAATTTACTTAGTTTTGAATTAGCAGTACATTATATACAACTTTTTTTAAACCGAGAATTACAACAAATTAAACAAGGAAATGAAATTATAATTTTAGAATTAGAAAGTAAATTAGAAACTGAAATCGTAATAAATAACAATTCTAATCCTATAAAAATTCGTGGTTTAGTAGATCGCATTGACCGTTACAACGGAACCATTCGTATTATTGATTACAAAACTGGTAGCGTAAAACAAACCAATTTAGATATTAAAAATTGGGAATTACTAACTTCCGATTACAAGTTTAGCAAGAGTTTTCAAGTTTTATTTTACGCATATATTTATGTAAAAATAAATAAAATAAACCTAGATAAAATCAGTTTAGAAAGTGGTATAATTTCGTTTAAAAACCTAAAAAGTGGCTTTATGAAAATAAATAAAAATACTATTTCTAATGCTGATTTAGAAGCTTTTAAAGAGCAATTAACCCTTTTACTTGATAAAATTTACGATGTAGATTTCCCATTTACCGAAACAGAAAATCCTGCCTATTAAAACATATTATGATACAAAAAACAACCAATTTTACCATAAACGGAAAGCACTCCAAACCAATTTTAACCGATTATTTTTATAAAAAAAACGGAAAACCAAAGCCAATAGTCATTTTTTCACATGGCTACAAAGGATACAAAGATTGGGGAGCTTGGAACTTAGTCGCAAAAACTTTTGCTGAAAACGATTTATTTTTTGTAAAATTTAATTTTTCACACAATGGCGGAACCGTCGATCAACCTATAGATTTTCCAGATTTAGAAGCCTTCGGAAATAATAATTTCTGTATTGAATTAGACGATTTAGATGCTGTAATTAGTTATATTATCAATGATAAAACTATTGAAAATGAAATAAACACAAAAAATATTTCACTTATTGGACATTCGCGAGGAGGAGGAATTGCACTTTTAAAAGCTGCCGAAGATAAGCGAATTACCAAAGTAATTTCTTGGGCAGGAATATCCGATATTGAATCGCGTTTCCCTAAAGGAGAGGAATTAGCATATTGGAAAAAAAATAAAATCGCCTATATAACAAACGCACGAACCAAACAACAAATGCCTCATAAATATAGTTTTTATGAAAATTTTATGGCAAATAAAAAGCGCTTACATATTAAATCTGCTGTTGAAAAACTCACCATTCCGCAATTAATCGTGCATGGCACAGCGGACACGGTTGTGCTGCCAAAAGAAGCTAAAAACATGCATCAATGGCATCCAAAAAATATTTTATTTATGGTGAAAAACATGAATCACGCTTTAGGAAGTTCACAACCATACACAAAAACAGAAATGCCTTTACATTTGCAAAAAGTAGTTTCAAAAACTATGAAATTTATTATTTTATGATCCATTTACACCATTATAATCTGTAAAATAGTTCCATAAATTACCTACGCATTCGTCTAGCTAATTTTCGTATTTTTTTTAGTTCTTTTTTATTAACAGCACGTATTTCTTTAGAATTCGTACAATTATCAGTAACTAAAAACGGTTCTACACGTTCGCCATTAAGGTAAAAATTAGAAGTCAATAAATATTCTGAATAATATGAATACACTAAATAATCGGTATCTAAAATAAAATTAATATCGTTGTATTTTGTGGTAATTTGAATCTTTTTTTGCTGTATCTCACCTTTAATCACTTCATTAACCAAAAAAGTATATACCATTCGTGTATATTTTTGTTTTGTATCAATTTTTTGTGCATTAATTTCAGTAATAAGCAGTTCTTTTTTAATTAGCTTACCGCTAAAAATTACATCGGAACTTTTAAAACTTTCTTTGATGCTGAGATCACCACAGCCACAATTTGCAAAAGAAATACTAAAAACAGAAAGTAAAAATACGAGTGTTAAAATGCCTTTTTTCATAATAGTTAGTTTTAAATTATTATACAAAATCAATGCCAATATTTCTATTTGGTAAAAAAAGGGGAATTTTAATTTTCAGAATACTAAGTGAAGGGCTGTTAGCTAGTAATCTAATTCAAATATAGATAAAAGAAATCACAAATCCAATTATTTTTTTAAAATATTTCAAAAAAAAGGACGCTACATCTAATTATAACTTGAATACTAGTAATTTACTTTTTTTTTACTAAATTGCAAAAGAATTTCAAACTAACCTTTTTAATTATGAAAAAATTATATTTTTTACCTTTATTTATCTTAGTTACAGTACTCTCTTTCTCTCAAAATTATTGTGCAGGCGATCATTTTGTAGATTCTGGAGGAATTGATAATAACTACAGTGATAACGAAAATACAACAACCGTTATTACACCTGACGCAGGACAGACGATACAAGTTATTTTTAATGCTTTTAATTTAGAATCAGGATATGATTTTCTAAGTATTTATGATGGTGTAGATGTAAATGCTCCTTTATTGGGAACTTTTTCAGGGACAGATATTCCTGGTCCTTTTATTGCAAATAATGCTACAGGAAGTCTTACTTTTGTTTTTACTTCAGATTATTCTATTACTAGGAGTGGTTGGGATGCTGTGGTACAATGCAATACTGGCAATTGTATAAACCCTTCAGATTTAACAAGTTCAAATATTACAGTAAATTCTTTTGATTTAGATTGGACAGCCAACGGTTCGGAAACTTCTTGGGAAATTCAATATGGTGTTTCTGGTTTTTCTCTCGGTTCTGGTACAATTATTCAAACAAATTCAAAACCATATTCGATTACAGGATTGACAGATCGTTTTCTAGATATTTATGTTCGTGCAAATTGTGGATCTGACGATAGTTTTTGGATTGGTCCTTATCCTGTTATATTATCATGTTCAACCGTAAACGCTCCGTTTATTGAA
>CAYOWM010000105.1:0-5913 GCA_964407635.1 uncultured Flavobacteriaceae bacterium | reverse complement strand
ATTATAGTAGGTAGTTTGGCTTTGTAATAGAAAATGTATGAATTTTTCGGGTTAACTAATCGGAATTTTTACACATTAAAATATGTTAAAAAAAATAAGCAGTATCTTTTTCGTATTTCTTTTAGTTATCTCTTGTAAAAAAGAATCCGATTATCAAGTAATATCTACCGTTCCTGATTTAGAAATGCCTAATAATCACTTAAAATTTACAGAAATTTCCGATTATAAAAACTATAAAATTATTAGTACGCATTTTAGAACAGATAAAAATGAATTACGTTATATTTTAGCAAACCAAATTGCTTTTAAAGCATTTGTAAATAAAACGGCTTTTCCTAACGGAAGTAAAATTGTAAAGATAGGTTGGACAGTTAAAAAAATGGCTAAATTTACGGTAGCTTTAGAATCTAACGAAGTACAACGTATTGAATATATGATAAAAGATGACAAGCGTTTCTCTAAAAACCCTGGAAATTGGGGTTATGCACGATTTATAAAAGAAAATTCTAAATATAAGCCTTGGCGTAACGGAACTAAAAGTTGCATTAGTTGCCATAATTTAGCAAAAGAAACGAAGTATGTTTTTTCACATTTTCAAGAATTACAATAGGTAATTTTGATTATTTTTGACCAATCCATTTTTTAAAATCGGTTAATTTTGCTTTGCTAATGATAATAGGAATAGGAGCGTTTGGTGTAGTGTACACTTTTAGTTGCGTTGCACCATACTTTTCTATTTTTTCAATTGCTTTTGCAGAAACAATAACTTGCCTAGAGGCACGATAGAATAATTTGTTATCTAAATTAGTAAATAACTCTTCTAAAGGAGTATTTATGGTTGCTTTTTTATTGTCAAATTCTACTAAATAGGTAATTTTATTTTCGGTATAAATAAAAGCAATATTATCTATATAAACTGGTGTTAATAGCGAACCTCTATCTGCTAATAATCTGTTAATTTTTTGATTTTCTGTTTTGTTTTGAATGTTTATCTTTTTATAAATCAAATCCAAATCGGTAAGATATTTAGAAGCAGTATTTTGGTTTAAATCTCGTAATTTTTCAAGGTTTTGTGTATGTATTTGTTGTAAAAAGAAAAATAGTAGTAAAGAACTAATTAGCCAAATAGAAACGAATAGAAAAATTAATTTTTCTTTTAAATTTTTAAAATTGGCTTTAAATTTTTCTACGTTTGCATGCGATGCAACAATCCAATTGGTGTTTTTAACAGGACTTAGATATACAATTTCGGTGTAATTTTTAAGTTTTCTAAGACCGCCAATTTCTTGTTTTTTAAGGATGGATTCTTTAAAATTTTGAATTATTTTTTGGTTTTCAATATTTTTAATAACCGAATTATTTTTATCGAGAACCTTACCTATTTTTTCTTTATTAGGATGACAAACTTCTACACCAGAATCGTCAAACATACAAACAAAACTATTTTCAGTTGAGGTGTTTTCGATACTAGCCTGTAATTCTTGTTTTACTTTTTCTAATTCTTTTCCTGTTGCTATTTGCTCTGCCAAAAAATTAGCTATTAAGTTTGCTTGATTTTTAGAGGTTTCTACTTGTTGTGAAAGTAATTGGTTAACTGCTTGTGTATATATGTATGTAAAACTAAAGTAATAGACAACACCTAATAAAATTAAAACTATCGGTAATGTTATTTTTTTACGTTTCATTATTAGGATATTAAACAGATTGTGTTTTGTGTTTTTTCAAAGAAAAAACACAAAACACAATCTGATATATTATATAATTAGCAAATATAAATTTTATTCTTTTTTAGCTTTTTCAATACCTTCTTTTAACCAATTTAAGTATTTTTTAATATCTGGATCGTAAGATGTGTATCCGTTTTGCGTTTCTTCATTATGGTTTAAAATAACATAATATGGTTGTGCATTTGCTTTGTATCTTGATATTTGCAAATCGCTCCACTTATTACCATAGGTTTTGATTTTTTTACCAGTAGTTTTTGAAACGTATTGTTCTTCTTTTGGCAAAGATTTTACTAAATCAACAAATAGTGAAATTAATACGACATCATTTTTTAAGATTTTTAAAACTTTTGGGTCAGACCAAACTTGCTCTTCCATTTTTCTACAATTAACACAAGCTTTACCTGTAAAGTCTAATAAAATTGGTTTTCCAACTTTTTTTGCATAGGCAATACCTTCGGCATAATCTTCAAATGCAGGAATATCATGTGGACCATAAATTGCTCCTTCAGGTAATTCTTGTAAGGCAATAGAACCTCCTTTTGAATTTCCGACGCCATAAGGTGATTCGCTATATTTTAATGGTGGTGGAAATCCACTAATTATCTTTAACGGAGCACCCCAAAGTCCAGGAATTAAGTAAACAGTAAAAGTTAAGACAAATAAACCTAACATTAACCTACCAACCGAAATGTGTTTTAAAGGCGAATCGTGTGGTAATTGAATTTTTCCGAAAAGGTAAAAAGCTAAAGTTCCGAAAACGGCAATCCATATAGATAAGAATACTTCTCTTTCTAAGAAATGGGTATCCCAAACCAAATCGGCATTCGATAAAAATTTAAACGCCAAGGCAAGTTCTAAAAACCCTAAAAATACTTTAACAGTATTTAGCCAACCACCAGATTTTGGCAAGGAATTCATCCAACCAGGAAAAGCGGCAAATATGGTAAATGGCAAGGCTACACCAATACCAAAACCTAACATTACAATTAATGGTGCCAAGCCTCCGTTTGCGGCAGCAGATACTAATGATATTCCTACAATCGGACCAGTACACGAAAAAGAAACTACTGCTAATAGAAGTGCCATAAAAAAGATACCAATAATTCCGCCTTTATCGGCTTTGGCATCTAAAGAATTTGCCCAAGAATTTGGTAGCATTATTTCAAAAGCTCCTAAAAAGGACATAGCAAATATTACGATTACCACAAATACAAAAATATTAAACCACGGATTGGAAGCTAAAATATTTAAGGCATCTGCTCCGAAAAACTGTACTACTAAATAACCTAAAGCACCATAAACGACAATAATAAACAAGCCATAAATGGTAGCATTTTTAATACCATCGGCTTTGGTTTTACTTTGTTTGGTAAAAAAACTAACGGTCATTGGTATCATCGGATACATACAAGGTGTTATTAGTGCTGCTAAACCACCTAACAAGCCAATAATAAACCATGCAAAAAGCGATTTTTTTTCATCGTCATCATCCGCATTTTTTAAATTTTCTGCTTTTTTTTCTTTGTGTTCGGAAATTTGTGCATCTGCAACAGGCATTTTGGTAACAGAACCAGCTTTGGTTAAATCAAACTCAAAAGTTGGATCTACCAAGATACACGAAGTTTTACATGCTTGTCCAAATAGCGAAACGCTTATTTTTTTAACACCATCTTTTAATAATTTAATTTTTTGTTTATATGTTCCTTTGTTAGAAAAGAAAATTTCCTCTTTGCCAAATTGCTTATTAAAAGCAGTATGTGTTTTGCTTTCTAAAGCTTTGTCAACAAATACAAATAGCGAA
Source organism: uncultured Flavobacteriaceae bacterium (assembly GCA_964407635.1). Taxonomy (GTDB): domain Bacteria; phylum Bacteroidota; class Bacteroidia; order Flavobacteriales; family Flavobacteriaceae; genus S010-17. The sequence continues at coordinate 2,385 of CAYOWM010000105.1, read as the reverse complement.
TCTGCTTGTTCACTACTAAAAGTCATTGGCAACGAAGCACCGTCAGGATTGTATTGCGAATACAAATGCCAATCTTTTTCTATGGTTGCATCAAAAACTAAATAATATTCTTTGTCGTTAATTTTTTCGACACGTGTTTTAAATGTAACGGGTTTTTTAAAGGCTTCTTCTTTTTTTTCGATGCTAAACTCTTGTGCGAAAAGAGTATTAGAAAAAAGAAAAGTTAGTAGTAAAATGGATAATACTTTCTTCATTTGGTTTGTGTTTATTGTGGTTGTGTTTATTTATATTTTATAAAACGATTTAAAACAGTTTTACACTATTCCTTAATGGATATTTTTATACTATTTTTTGTGTTTTTTTGTGTTTTAAAACGTTTGTCTTGTCGCATATTTATAATCCAAATTATTTTGTTGTCCGACAAAAGTAGCCAAATATTTTCTTTTTGATAAAGCGATAATTTTTCGTCTTTAAAATACTTGCTTACTTTTTTTTTGCCTTGCATTCCGATTGGGTAAAAATAGTCGCCATTTTTCCATTTTCTTACGGTTAACGGAAATTTTAACAAATCTTTATCAATTATAATGCTTTTTTCGTCTTTTTTGTCTGTTTTTTGATTATTTGTATGGTCTAAATGTTCTATTTTTAGGTGTAAATTTCCTTTTCGGAATACTGTATCGGTTGCTAAAATTTTAAATTCTAGATTTGTATTTATTGTATTTTCGGCTTTTTTTATAAGTAATAAGAAATTTCTATCTTTTAATAAACGGTGTGTTTTTGAAAATACCTGTTTGCCACTTTGTGCGATGAGCAATTGTTCAATATCTTTAAATTCGGTGAAATTATAGGCTTTAAAAATTTGGTATATGTAAAAAGATTTTTGAGATAGTTGTTGCATTTTAGCAACATCAAATTTTACCATATTATTTTCTGTTTCCGAAATTTGATTTTTAACCAAATTTACTTGTTGCTGTATAATAGCATCTGCATCTTGTAAATACTGTTGTGTATTTTTAAAAGATTCCAATAAATTATTGTTAATTTCGGATAAAACTGGTATTATTTTATGTCGTATTTTATTTCGTGTATATTTTGTGTTTGCATTTGAAATATCCTCACGCCAAATAATATTATTTTCTTTTGCAAAATTTGTAATTTCTTTTCTAGAGAAGGGTAATAGTGGTCTGCAAAGTATTCCATTTATGGCAGAAATACCTGTTAATCCTGTTAATCCTGTGCTTCTAGTTAAGTTAAACAGTACGGTTTCTAAGCTATCGTTTAAATTATGTGCAGTTAAGATATAGTCAATGTTATTTTTTTTGGCAAGTTTTTTAAACCAATCGTATCGCAAATTTCTTGCAGCTTCTTGAATGGATAATTTGTGTTTTTTAGCATATTTTTCCGTTTCCATTTTTTTTACAAAAACAGGAATATGTAATTTTTCAGCTAAGGAAACAACAAATTTTTCATCTAAATCCGATTCTTTTCCACGCAAACAAAAGTTACAATGTGCAAGGCTGATATTAAAATTTAATTTGTGCAAAAGATAAGTTAAAACAGTAGAATCAATTCCTCCAGAAATGGCGATTAATAATTTTTTATTTTTAAAAAACGAAAAATTTTCTGCAATATGTTGGTTGATTTTTTGTAGCACTTAGCAAAGATAGAGAAAAGATTATTACCAACTTCCAGAAGCTCCTCCTCCACCGAAGCCTCCTCCACCGAAACCACCGCTAAAACCTCCACCACCGAAGCTTCCACCACCAGAACTTCCGCCAAAACCACCTCCAAAGCCTCCGCTTCGTCCAGAATTACTTAAAATAATAGTGTCTAAAATAGAACCAGTTGTGCTTCGGTTACCACGATTTCCGCCATTTTTACTATTTAAAATAATAATCATAAATATAAAAAGGATAAGAGCTATAAATACAAAAGGAAATTCTTTTTTCTTTTTAGATTTAGGCAAACCTTTAAATTCGCCATTTAAAATTTCAATGATGTACGTTGTGCCACGATCTAAGCCACGATAAAATTTTCCTTTTTTAAATTCTGGTTTAATTACTTGTTCAATAATTCTTTTAGAATAGGCATCGGTAAGTTTGTGTTCTACGCCATAACCTGTACGGATAGTTATTTTTCTGTCGTCTTTTGCAACGAGTACAAAGACACCATTATCGCGTCCTTTTTGACCAATTTTCCATTTATGAGCCCAATTTGTAGCAAACAAACCAATTTCATTTCCATTAAGGCTTTTAATAGTTGCAACTACTATTTGTGTGGAAGTGGTATCGTTGTATTTAATTAATTTTTGTTCTAATACATCCTTTTCTACCTTACTAAGCATGTGTGCATAATCATATACACTTGTTTGAATTTTTGGTAATT
>CAYOWM010000104.1:0-5932 GCA_964407635.1 uncultured Flavobacteriaceae bacterium | reverse complement strand
ACAAAAAGAAACAAAAAGGAAACACGCATATTTTAAAATTATCTCTTATTTTTACACAAAATTAATGCCAATTTTTATTGGGATAAAACTATTATAATTTTAGTATAAAACGATTAAAATTTCGTTAAAAATAAAAAACTGTTTATTTTACACAAGTAATTTTTAGTTATGAACAAAAAAAATATACTTAAATTTTTGGTAATTTTCATTTTAGGATTTGTTATTTATCAATTAGCTTCCTTTTTTTTACCCACTTCTAACCGTTTGCAATCTATTTATTTAATACCTAAAGATGCAGTTTTTATTATAGAAACCGATCAACCCATTGATACTTGGAAAACAATTAGCAAATCAGATATTTGGAAACACCTACGAAAAAACACGTATTTTAAAGAATTAACTTCGGGAATAAACGGATTAGATAAAATTTTTAATGAACAAAAGTCATTAATAGATTTTATAGGAAACCGAGATTTATATATTTCGGTACATATGATACAAAAAAAGAAATATGGCTTGTTTTTTACAATTGATTTACAAAAATTAAGCAAGCTAAACATACTTAAAAATCATTTGGAAACTGTTACAAGTAATGCATTTAAATTAACCAAAAGACAGTATCACGGATTTACAATAAACGAACTAACCGATAAAAAAACACACGAAACTTTGTATATTTCGTTTATAAAAAATCAATTGATTGCTTCGTACACCAATAAATTAGTAGAGGCTTCTATCGATCAATACGAAAATCCGGTTATAGGTAGAGATTTGGATTTTATTGCAATTTCAAAAAAAGTTTCAGGTAGTGATTTATTTAGATTGTACGTGCAATATTCGTATTTAGATGATTATATGTATTATTTTGTAAATCAGTTAAGTACAAATATAAAAGAATTAAGTGAAACTTTAAAATACTCCGGTTTTAGTTTCGATTTAAAAAAGGACAATACAATTTTTGCTACAGGATTTACAAATACTAACGAAACAACTCAAAGTTATTTAAAAGCGTTACAAAATTCGGGTATTGGACCACATAAAGCTGCAGAAATTGCTCCTAAAAGAACTGCTTTATATTTAAGTTTCGGATTTGATAGCTTTGAAGAATTTTACAAAAATTTTGAGGAAATCAAAAAACAAAATCCGAATTCGTTTAAAAATTATCAAGATAATTTAGATAAAATTCAGAATTATTTAGACATTAATTTACAGAAAGACTTTATAAGTTGGATGGGTAACGAAATTGCTATTTTGTATATGGACTCTTCGGCAGAACAAGCAATGAAAACTGAAACTGCTTTAGTTATAAAAACCAATTCTATTTTAAAAGCAAAAGAACGCATTGCTTATATATTAAAACAAATTAAAAAGAAAACGCCTGTAAAATTTAAAAAAGTAAGATACAAAGACCACGATATCAACTATTTATCAATTAAAGGTTTCTTTAAAATTTTTCTTGGTTCTTATTTTAAAGAATTTGACAAACCATATTTTACGTTTATTAACAATTATATTGTTTTTAGCAATAATCCCGAAACATTAAAACAAATAATTGATGATTTTAAAACGGAAAATACACTTATAAAAGCAAAAGATTATAAGAAATTTATTGAAAATTTTGATCGTAAGTCAAGTATTTTCACCTATGTAAATACACCTACTTTGTATAAAAATTTAGTGATGATAGCCGATAAAAATACCAAAGTAAAGATAAAAAAGAACAAAGATTACATTATTTGTTTTCCTCAAATCGGATTTCAATTAACACCTTACTCCTATTTATTTGAAACCAAACTAATTATTAATTATCAAGATCCCGAAATTGTACAATCTAAAGCGCAATTTAAAGAAATAAATACAGTAAAACCATTTCATACAACAAGCAATAATGTAGTACCGGAAAGCAATTTTGTAAAAACAGATGAAACGGATTTATTTAAACCTAAACCGATTGTTTTAAATGATTTAGATACCAATATATACCAAAAAAACTATGCTAACGGAAAAAAGCAAGTATATGTAAAAATTAAAGATGGAAAACCTAATGGCAGGTACAAAGAATATTATCCGAATGGCGAATTAAAATTAACCGGAAAATTTAAAAACGGAAAGCAAAAAGGCACTTGGAAAGCATATGGTGCAAACGGAAAACTGATTAATAAAAAGAAATTTTAACTCTGTTAAAGGTAAAACGGTTCTACAAGTCTTTGATATTCAACGGTACGTTGATTTCGTTGTATTTCTAAAATCAGTTCATCTTTAGAGCAATTGTTGGTTTCTAACTTGGTAAATAGAATTAAAGATCGTTTTATCTTTGCATTTATGTTACCTTTAACACGAGTAATTTTAATAGGAAATAAGCCTTGTATCTTCGCTTTTTCTAAAAATGAATTTTCTTCGGAAAAAGGGATAATAACAGATAAAAAACCGTTATCTGACAATAATTTTTTTGCACCAACCAGTAATTCTTCAAACGAAAGAGAAAGTGTTTGTCTTGCTTGATTTCTCTTTTTATTTTCCGATAAAAAATTGGCCGTATAAAAAGGCGGATTTGATATTATTAAATCGTATTTATCCTCAATTTCAATAGAAAACTCTTGAAAAGAACCATGATAACAAAATAAACGATCACTCCAAGGCGAATTTTCAAAATTTTCTACGCATTGTTGGTAGGCATTAATCTCTATTTCAATAGCAACGATAGTTTTAGCATTGTATAATTGTGCCATTTGCAAGGCAATAACACCTGTTCCCGCTCCTATATCTAATATACTGTTTATTGATTTGTTAATCTTGGTCCAAGCTCCGAGTAAAACTGCATCGGTACTAATTTTCATTGCAGTTTTATCTTGTTTTACCGAAAATTCTTTAAATTTAAAAACCATTAATCTTCTTCTAAATACATTTCGATCAAACCTATTGGTGTATTTACAATTACCTGTTTGTTTGTACGGTCTATTTTTATTAAAAAATCATCTACAAGCGGAATTAAAATTTCTTTTCCGTCTTTATTGTTAACAATAAAAAGCTCTTGTGCCGTACTATCGTTAATACTTTTTATTTTACCAACCAAGCCAAAATTTTGATCAACGAGGTTAAAATCAATCACTTCGTGATAGTAAAATTTATTTCCCTCTAATTTTGGCAACATTGTAAGCGGTAAATAAACTGCTTTTTTTAAAATTTGTTCGGCATCTGCTTCAGATGTAAAATCCTCAAACCGTACACGCAATTGATTTCCTTTTTGAAAAAGGCATTCTTTGATAAAAAAAGGAATTAATTTTCCGTTTAAATCCAAAAATACCGTTTTTAAATCTTGATATATTTCAGGTTCATCGGTATCTAATTTAATAACCACTTCACCTTTATAGCTATATTTTTTAATTACTTTTCCTAAATAAAAAGCATCTTCTTTTTTCATATTAAATTCCAAATAAAAAACCACGCATAAATTGCGTGGTTTCAAAGATAAATAAAAATATGTTATTCTTCTTCGTTAGAATCTGTTTTAGCATTTTCGGCAGCTTCTTCTTCGGCTACATTAGCATTAGCTTCGATTCTGGCTTGGTTAATTGCTTTTTCTTTAGCAACAATTTCAGCTTTAGCAGCTTCTGCGGCTTTGTTTAAATTTCGTTTTTTATCTAAAATTTTATTTTCTTTTTCTTCTAACCAAGCATTAAATTTTTCTTCTGCTTGTTCTAAAGTTAAAGCTCCTTTACGTACACCTACTAACAAGTGTTTTTTTAGCATTGCTCCTTTATAAGACAATAAAGCTCTTGCCGTATTTGTTGGTTCTGCACCGTTCATTAACCATTTTACTGCGGCATCAACATCTAAATTGACTGTTGCAGGATTGGTTGTTGGATTGTACGTACCAATTTTTTCAAGTAATTTTCCATCTCTTTTAGAACGAGCATCAGCTGCTACGATCCAATAAAATGGTTTTCCTTTTCTTCCGTGTCTTTGTAATCTAATTCTTACTGGCATAATTTGTAAAATTTTAAGGTTCTCGACCTTTGATTATAATAATTTATTTTGAGTTTGCAAAAATACAATAAAATTATTAATGGCAAATAATTAATTAAAATTTCTTTTCTTTAAGTTCAAAATCTTTACCTAAATATACACGTTTAACCATTTCATCATCGGCTAATTCTCTTGGTGTTCCTTCTTTTAAGATGCCACCTTCGTACATTAAATAAGTTCGATCTGTTATGGCTAATGTTGCTTGTACATCGTGATCGGTTATTAAAATACCAATATTTCTATCTTTTAAATGTGCAACAATACTTTGAATATCGTGTACAGCAATAGGATCAACTCCGGCAAAAGGTTCGTCTAATAAAATAAATTTTGGGTCAGAAGCCAAACATCTGGCAATTTCTGTTCGTCTTCTTTCGCCACCGGATAATAAATCACCTCTATTTTTACGCACATGTCCTAAACTAAATTCTTCGATTAAAGATTCTAATTTTATTTTTTGTTGTTTTTTGCTTAAATCGGTAAATTGTAAGATTGCCATAATATTATCTTCTACCGACAATTTTCTGAAAACAGAAGCCTCTTGTGCTAAATAACCAACACCTTTTTGAGCTCTTTTGTACATAGAATCTTGTGTAATTTCTTTATTGTCTAAAAAAATACGACCTTCGTTAGGCTTAATCATACCTACAATCATATAAAATGAAGTTGTTTTTCCTGCTCCGTTTGGACCTAGAAGTCCGATTATTTCTCCTTGTTTAACTTCTACACTTATTCCTTTAACGACCTTTCGGTTTCCGTAAATTTTTTGAATGTTTTCTGCTCTTAATTTCATTAAAATTACAATTAATAAGGTAAAAGTAAGCTATTTTATCGTATTGATTAAACTTGTTTTTGTTTTTTAACGATTATTTTAGAAATTACAATACCTACTTCGTATAAAATCATCATTGGTATGGTAACGATTATCTGACTTAAAACATCAGGAGGTGTAATAATTGCCGCTAGTATAAGTACGACAATTAGAGCGTATTTTCTGTATTTTTTTAAGAATTCGGGGGTTACTAATCCCATTTTAGCTAAAAAATAGATTAAAATTGGCAGTTCAAATACAATGCCGCACGATAAAACAGAGGTTTTAATAATGGCAATATACGACGCCAATTTAAAATTGCGTTCTACTTCTTGACTAACGGAATAATTACCTAAAAAGTTAACAGATAGGGGTGCTATAATGAAATAACCGAATAAAATTCCTATAAAAAACAGAAAAGAAGAAATAATAATAAATGCCGAGGCATATTTTTGTTCTGTTTTATAGAGCGCCGGTTTGATAAATTTCCAGATTTCAAATAAAATATAAGGAAAAGCCAAAATAAATCCGAAAGTAAAAGCAAGCCAAAGGTGAGCTGAAAATTGTTCAGACATTTTTAAACTTTGTATGGTAAAATCTATTTTATCTATGCAAAGTCCTTGAGTACCGAATTTATGTGATAGTTTACATAAAAAACGATAAGTAAAAAAATTAGGATCTTTAAATACCAATAAAAAGTGATCAAAAATGTATCTAATTTTTAAAAATGCAACAATTCCGAATAAAAAAACAGCAATTGCAGAGCGAATTAAAAGCCATCTTAATTCTTCGAGATGCTCTAAAAAAGACATTTCCTTTAATTCTTTACTCATTACTTTTTAAATTTATGCAAAAGTAGGGATTTATCTACAAAAATTCATGAAATTAGCTTTGTTTATTTTATATAATAAAAATAGAAATTGCGGTGAATTTTAGGGGTTATAACAAAAAAAACGAGGTTCTTAATAAAAAGAATCCTCGTTTGTATTTGGTAATAATTTTATTAAAAAATTTCTCTACCTGCAAAGTGAAAAGCACTTTCTATAGCTGCATTTTCATCACTATCCGAACCGTGAACAGCATTTTCACCAATTGAAG
>CAYOWM010000103.1:0-5951 GCA_964407635.1 uncultured Flavobacteriaceae bacterium | reverse complement strand
GTTTGGTTCGTAGCAACACATAATATAATCGGTTTCCGTAGCTGAAATTTTAGATGCTTCTTGTTGGGTTAAAACGCCTTTAAAGAGTACATTTTTATGCGAAATTATTTTTTTTGTAGCTTCATCATTAATCCAACCAGCCATAATAAGCTTTATTTTATCCGAATAATTGAGTAAATCGTTTAAAAAAGAAGTTCCTCTTTCGGTATTTAATGTGCCAAAATAAAATATAGTTACAGCGTTTTTTTCTGTTTTTTTTGTATAATTACTAGTATAATTGTAAGGGTATTTTTTTTAAACTTCTGTTTTTTTTTGCACAAAATCAGGCATTAAATTTTTTCGATTTTCATCGGTAACTAAAATTTTATTTATCGGAGCATATATAATTCTTTTTAAGAATGCATATTGATTTTTTGGCTTTTTCATTTTTAAAAAAATAGAATCAAAAACATCTAAAACAGTATGTTTGAAAAATAAAAAAGGATAGAAAAAGACCATTAATTGTTCATTAATAACGTGTATAGAAGCTACTTTTTTACTAAGTATAATTTTTAAGAAAACTGTAATGTGCTTGATAATGGTTAGTGGTTTGTTCCTTTTGCCTTGTATTAAAATAAATTTTGCACAATATTCTTTAGCAAAATTTTGACTATCGTATTTTCCTACACCAATAAATATAATGTTAAACTCTTTACTTAGTGATTTTAGCTCTTTGTTTATTCGTGTATCAGAGCCATTATTAGTTGATATATATAGAATTGCTTTTTTCATTACGTACTTAATTCTTTTGCATTTAAAATAATCATATACGAAAACCACGGGAAAAATAAAAATTGACCAGCAGTAAGGTTACTTTCAAAAAATGGAATAAATGCTAATGGGACAAATAATAAAGAATAGGTTGCTGTTTTTTTCCAAAAAGTGATAAAAGGTCTGAATAGCATAAAATTTAAAAAAAATAGAAAAGTAAGGATACCACTTCCAAATAAAATTTCCCAATACGAATTGTGGTAAGAACTTAAAAATCCACCAAAATATTTTAACTCTGTATAATTAAACATGCCTACGCCAGTAATCCAGTAAACAGGCATATTATGAAAGCTATTTAACATGGCTTGTGTACCTATTAATCTACCTTCTGCTCCTGTTTCTAATTGTATTTGGTTTTTGTTTTGGAGGAATTCATACACATCTCCTAATTGGTAAGTAAGAAATATAAAAGTAATTGTTGCAAGCAAAAAAACACTTATTTTAATAAAAAAAGAGGCTTTGTTATCTTTAAACAGATAAATGATAAATGCAATAAATACTGCTAAAATGGAAGTACGGTTTGCACTTGCAAAAAGCAGGTAAATAACAAAAGGAGAAAAAAGGTAAATGAGCATTTTAAATTTTGTGGATATTGGATAAAAACGTACAATGGTTAAGGCACTTAATAAAAACAAAGCACTTCCCCAACCGTAGTGATTGGATACAAAATAATCTCCTTCTTTATAACCATATATCAAATTGCTATCCATATTTCTATTTCCTAAATAAAAAGCAATAGGTACGATAGTATATACCAATAAAATAGCTAGTGAAAAAGATATTAGCAATTTTAAACTCCCGTATCGTAAAAGATAATTCATCGAATATAATACATATAAGAAAGGATAGGTAAAAGTAATACTTTTATAAATAGATTTTGTAGGATCATCCGAAAAAAAGGACAGTAAACTAACCATAAATACTACTAAGTAAATACTAAAATTATTTTTAATAAACTTGGTACTAAGGCCATTTTTATAAAGTACAAAAATAAACGAAATAAAAAGAACCACACCTTTTACAATTCGCATTTGATCAGTAGCAACTGCTCCTTGAGTTCTACCTAATGAGTATCCTATTATAACCAAAAGCATATTTAATATTAATAGTTTAAATACAATATTTGATAGTATTGAATATGTTTGTAATTTATTATTACTCATAAAGTTTTTATTCTATTTGATTGCTGGAAGTTAAAAAAATAACAATTATATATTTAGTTTTTGATAATACATTTACGCAAAAAAACCATTAAAATCATTCCAAGAATATTTATCTAATTCGGTGTAATTTTTTTCGCCATATTCGTTTAATTTATCTCGGTTTTTGTAAATAAAATGGATACTTTTACTTAAATTATTAGATTCATATAATAGTTCTTTTTGATTTACGAGTCTTTTTTCAATAACACCAATTTTAGGTGCAATAATAGGTTTTTTAAATCCCATAGCCATAATAACACTTCCTGAATTTTCAATTTTTTGAAACGGTAAAATTACTACATCCGTGGCGTTATAATATACTTGAAGCATATTTTCGTCAATAAATTTTGGAACTAATTTAATACGATCTGTATTTTTTCCAATTTTATGTTTTAATTTTTTAAAATATAATTCGTTAATACTCTTACCTGCAATTAGTAATATAGCATCCTCTTTGTTTAATTTTATAAATACATCAATTAGATTTTCTAAGCCTTTATATGGTTTTATGTAGCCAAGCGATAGCATGACAAATTTTGAAGTGTCAATTTGTAATTTCTTTCTTGCCTCTTTTTTAGAAATTGAATTAGGATAAGCTGTTCTGTAATCACCTTCAGGAACTACTATAAATTTTTGACTGCTTATTTTTAAGTAATTGGTAGCACGTTTTATTGATGTATCTGAAAAAACACGTATCCAAGTTGTTTTTTTTGCGAAAAATTTTCTAATATTTTGGTGTAAATTTTTATGTACAACATCGTGTGGTTCGATATTATGAAGTGTCCAAACTAACTTTGTTTTGGTAAAATATCGAATGTATAAAATTTGAAATATAAAGATTGGTAATAATAATAATGTCATCCAAAGTTTTCGTCTTTGGTAATAACTAGTTATCCAATCAAAATGAATATAATTAGGTTTGTGTTTTATGTAGGTTTTTATAATGCCTAAAAACCGATCGTCTATTCCGTTAAAGGCATTGATAGTATCGGAAGCGTTTAAGCCTTCCATCATTAAGTATTGGTATGGATTGGCCTTACCAGCAACAGGCAAACATGCAATTTTAATTTTTTCACTCATCTATCTAAACCAAGGTTTATAATTTAAATTATACGTTAGTTTACTCTTTCGTTCGCCTATTTTTTTTGCGGGAATACCTCCAACAATGGTCATTTCTCCTACATCTTTGGTTACTACGGAATTTGCGGCAACAACGGCTCCTTTACCTATGGTTACGCCTGGTAATATGGTAACTCTGGATGCGATCCATACAAAATCGTTAATAATTACATTTGCTCCTGAATCTTTATGTGTATCGCTATGTACGTCGTGTTCTAATGTCCAAATATTTGTTTCTTGTGCGATATCTACATTATTTCCTATTATTAATTTACCACCTCTACCATCTAATAATACGTTTTTATTTACTACTGTATTTGAACCGATAGTAATGTTTTTTGGATTGCGAAATTCAATTCCCATTAAAAAATTGGTATTCTTGCCTACTTTTGCTAATGATGCTTTAAAAATTAGTTTTCTAAAAAAATGAAATGGTACATACATAAGCCATTCTCTAATGAGATAATTTTTAAATGAAACTAAAGGTATATATATATTAAGTAATATTTTTTTCATCAAGGATACTTTAAAATGTACTAAATGCGAATATAAGATATTTTTAATCAATGTAAGGTGTAACTACTGAAAAGAAATTTATATGGTTATTTTTTTAAAATATTATAGGTTGTGTACATTGGATATAGTGAAAATAACAATACGATAAGTGAAAGAAAAATGACATTTTCTATTTTATTATTAAAATAATTTGTCCAATTTGATTTTACTAAAATTGCAAATACTATCAGACTAAAGTTGATTAAATTTTGCTTGTTTATAAATGGATACGTAAGTTTGTTTTTTGTTTGCTTATATATCAGATAACTTACTGAGCCAAGCAACATGGTGTTTATTGGTATAATTAATAGTAAACCGTTTATTTTAAAATTTCGGATTAGTAAATAGGTTATTCCTGCGGATAGCAATTGTGAAAAAGCCCAGAAAAAATATAATTTTTTTGCTTTATTGTGTGCTACTGCCATTTTTCGGTAAATACTTGAAATACTAGATATAAAAACACCTAAAATATTAAATATTAAAAAAATATACGCTAATTTAACATCTTGATGACTAAACTTTTTTCCTCCCCAAATGAAATCTAAAATTAAATCACCCATTAAAATCGTACCAATTAAAACAATTATATTAATGTTAAAAATGGAAGTTACATTTTTTGAAAATTCTTTATTTACCGATTTTAATTTTTGTAATAAAAGGGAATAATTTGTAAAGAATATCGTTAAAAATGGTTGCACAAACAGACTTCTTACTTTGTTAGATAAATTTTGTACATATTTAAAAATAGCAAAAGTTCCTTCAGGCAAAAACGAAATACTTGCAGTAAGTACAATACTAAAAATCTGCGTAGAACCTACATATAATAAGGTGCTTTGCATGGTTTTGAAAAATTCTTTATGGTCAAATTCAGCTATAGATAAAATAAATTTATAGCGATATTGATTTTTGTAGAGCTGTGTAATGTAAAATAGAAATTCTACAATTTTACCAAGTAATAAAGAAATTACTAATGCCCAAATTTTAATATATGGATATAAAATTATTAAAGAAGCTATGTTTATTATTGTATTAGTTAGCGAAAGAAATTCAGCTCTACCAAACTTTTTTTCTGCATTTAGTACGGTTATAAAAAACGAATTGAATATTTGCAAGTATAGATATGGTAATAAAATTCTGAAAATTAAGGTTGCAAATTCTTTATCTTTTTCTGAAAAACCTGGTACTAAAAGTTGAATAAAAAAAGGAGCAAATATAAAAACGATGGCAATTAATAGACTTCCTAATAAAAGCATTCGGTTAATAATTACGTTTAAACCAGTGTAGCCTAGTTTTTCTTTTTTATGATTTAATTGATGAAAAACAGGTAAAAAAACCTCGGCTAATTGACCTCCTTGCGTAAGCGATGTTACCAAATAAATCAAACTTTGTGCAGCAAAAAATATTTCAATAGTTCTAGTTGCTCCAAAATATTTTACTTGTAATATAGAGTAGGTTACACCTAAAATTGTGGCAAGTAGTTTTATGGAAAAAAGTTTGAGTAGTATTTTCATATTTATACGTTTGCCATTTTCATTAGCCAAATATCTATTTCTTTATCTAATTCTTTTAAAATGTTTTTTTCTGTTTGTAGTGATTTAGTTTTATATCTTAAATTTACAATATCCTTAAGTGCTTTTTCATAATCGTCTAGGTTAGATAATGGATCTAAGTGTATAGGATTTTCATAAAAAAGGTTATTTGCATATTCTAATTTCTGGTGTATGTTTATTGATATTATTGGTGTTTGAAATAATCCTGCCATATAAATACTATGCATCCTACTAGTGATTACAGCTTTTTTATTTTGAAATAAATAAATGAAAGAATCGATATCCATTTCTTTAGGATTCCAAATGGTTATTTTAAAAGATTTTTTTATTTTTTTTATTAATTTTTCATCATCGTTTTGTAAAAATATCCAATGTGTTTTATAATTCTTGGCTTCTAATTTTTTAGCTAATTTTAATAGTTCTGTCAAGTGTTTTTCGAATTCAGGTTTGTGAGCATATGATCTAGGACAAATTACAATTTCAGTATCATTTTTATTAGTTTTTTTGGTTATTTTATAACCAATACTTAAATCATTAGTGAGTTTTAATTTTGTTGCCTTTGTCATTTTTTGAGCATAATTGTACGATACTTTATCTCGTACACCAAGTAAACTGAAAGTTTTAAGCAATTGTTGATTTGTTATCATTGCTCGTTTACTATAATATGGTCCAATCCCTATGCCAACACCTGCAAATTTTGTTCCTAATAATTTTG
>CAYOWM010000102.1:0-5976 GCA_964407635.1 uncultured Flavobacteriaceae bacterium | reverse complement strand
TCATTATAAATAAGCAATGCTATTCAAATTTTTAAAATATACGAATCCGATAAACTATTTCAATTTAAACAGAAATGATGGCACAACCATATTTCCGGATTGGGAGAAGTTACCGAAAAAAGTTAAAGATAAAGTTATATTAGATAATCGGTTCTCTACAAAGGAAATATCTAAAATGGATGCATCTTGGCAAGCAATACAAAAAGGCTATATAGGTAATGTAGAAACCATCTCTTTTAAAAATAAAATACCGATAAAAGATGAATATATTTTTATACGTAAATATTTTAGCAAAATATGGGTGTATTATACATTTTTAATAAGAATACTTACATTTAACAATCCTTTTAAAGAGTTAAAAGCATTTTATGCAACCAAAAACATTAAAAAGATAGATGTTTACAACAACTCTATATGTTATAATAATTGGGACGCTTTTGACAGTAAATTAATAAACGAACAACCAAAAGTAAGTGTTATTATTCCTACTTTAAATAGATATGCTTACTTAAAAGATGTTTTAGAAGATTTAGAAAAGCAAGATTACAAAAATTTTGATGTAATTGTTATAGACCAAACAGACCCCTTTAATAAATCTTTTTATGATAATTACAAACTTGATTTAAAAGTAAAAAATCAAAAAGAAAAAGCATTATGGTTGGCACGTAATAATGCTATTAAGATGTCGGATGCGACATATATTTTACTCTTTGATGATGATAGTAGAGTTGATTATAACTGGATTTCAAATCATTTAAAGTGTCTAGATTTTTTCAAAACAAATATTTCCTCCGGTACATCAATTTCATTAATAGGAGCTAAAGTACCTAAATCATATTCCTATTTTAAAATATCTAATCAGATTGACACAGGTAATGTAATGATAAAAAAATCTATATTTAAAAAAACAGGTCTTTTTGATAGACAATTTGAAAAACAACGTATGGGAGACGGTGAATATGGATTAAGAACTTACTTGGCTAATATTCTTAATATATCTAATCCGTATGCTCAAAGGTTACATTTAAAAGTAGGAACCGGTGGTCTAAGACAAATGGGTAGTTGGGATGGTATTCGTCCTACTAATTGGTTTGCTCCAAGACCTATACCAAGTGTATTGTATTATTTTAGAAAATATTACGGCAAAGAAATATCCATTTATTTTTTATTAAAAACGATACCTCCATCGTTGATACCATATCGTTATAAAAGTAATTCTAAAATGATGTTTCTAGGGTTTATACTAACAATAGTATTCTTTCCAATAGTATTATTGCAGGTAATAAAATCTTGGAGACTAGCTTCTATAAAATTAAAACAAGGCGATTTAATCGAAAAATTATAAGTTATGAAAGTCTTGCAGGTAATAGATACTTTAAATGTTGGTGGTGCAGAGAGGGTCTGTGTTGATTTGTCAAATCTATTAATTGACGATGGTGTTGATGTAGGCTTATTGTTAATTTCTGATCAAGGTGAATTAGTGAAAAAATTAAATGAAAAAGTAAATATCTTTTTTTTGAATCGAACTTCAAAATTTGATTTAACTGTTTTATCAAAACTTAGAAATATTATCAAAAAATATGACATTATTCATGTTCACATGCGGTTTACTTTTAGGTATGTGAAACTTTTTAGTTTGTTGTTTAGGATTAACAAACCTATTGTTTTACATGATCATTTTGGTAGTATTGGATTTGATAAGAGCATTCCATTTTTGATGAATTCTTTATTAAAACCAAATTATTATATAGGAGTTAGTGAGGAATTAACAATTTGGGCAAGAAAGAATTTAAAGTTAAAAAAAAATAATATTTATTTATTGAAAAATATTGTTGTTAAAGACAGTGTTAGAAATGAATTTTATATAGATAAATCAAAAGATACAATTGTTTTGGTAGCTAACATTAAACCGGTAAAAAACCAATTTTTCGCAATACAATTAATTGAACATACTAAATATAATCTAGATATCTATGGGAATATTTTGGATGAGGATTATTATAATTTTTTAGTAGATTATATTAAAACTAAAAAATTGCATAATAGGGTAACCTTTATTCATAATGAAATTAACATACAGTCAAAATTACATCAATATTTATTTGGCTTACATGTTGCCAAATCGGAAAGTGGTCCACTTGTTTTAATAGAGTTTTTGGCACAAAGATTACCATTTGTTACATATAATACCGGTGAAGTTGTCAATTTAATTAAAAATGAGTTGCCATTTTTTGTAAATGATTTCTCTTTTGATTCATGGCTTAAAAAAATAGAAGTTGTCAAAAAATATGATACTAAGATTTTGAATGATGTTTATCTAAGATTTTTTAATCCACAAAATTATTTAAAAGAATGCAAAAAAATATACCAAGAGATAATAAACTTTTAATAATTTCAGATACCGGTATGTTTAAAAAAGATAAACATTATTATGCATTTGGCCCGGTAGTTAAGGAGTTAGAAATATTTAAAGAAAGATTTAATAGTATTGTTTGGATAGGTTATGAACGTATAGATAATATAGACAACAAATCGTATTTAAAAGTAGATCTTACCAGTGTAACAATGCTTCCGTTAAAAAGAGTTGGAGGAAAAACATTTTTTAAAAAAATAGAAATTTTATTTTTCTATCCTTTTTTGTTTTTTAAACTTTTCAAACATATTTACGCTCATAAATATCTTCATATAAGAGCACCTTCACATCCCGCAGTTGTGGCTATGTTTTATTCTTTTTTATTTCCAAAAAAAACATTCTGGTTTAAATATGCAGGTAACTGGAAAGAAAAAGCTTCAAAATATTACGAATTACAACGTTTTGTATTAAAACATTTATCCAAAAATTCAATTATTACTGTAAATGGGAAATGGCATACTAAAAATAATAATATCTTGGCTTTTGAAAACCCTTGTTTAAATGATAAAGACAGAGAACAAGGAAAGAATATAATTTTAAATAAAAAATTAGAAAGACAACTTGTTTTTTGTTTTGTTGGAGCTTTAAATGAAGGAAAAGGAGTCTCTCTTTTAATAAATGCTTTAAAAGAATTAAAAAATAAAGAGAGAATCAAAGAATTTCATTTTGTTGGAGGCAGCAGTAAATTACTTTATTATAAAAAAATGGCCAATGATATAGGGGTAAAAATAATTTTTCACGGTTATATAGAAAAGGAGGCTATTAATGAAATTTATGCAAAATCTCATTTTATTATTTTGCCTTCTAAAAGTGAAGGCTTCCCTAAAGTAATAGGAGAAGCAATGAATTTTGGATGCGTACCAATTGTTTCAGATATATCTTCTATTGGTCAGTATATTAAACATTGCAAAAACGGTTTTTTACTCAAACCAATTACTAAAAATCAATTAATTACTATTTTAGATGAAGTTTTTGCATTAAATCAAAAAAAATATAGAGAAATGATACTGAATAATTATACTATTGCAGAAAAATTCACTTATAACTATTACCTAAAAAGAATGAATACCGAAATTTTTAAGAATTGATGTCATCAAAAAAATACATATTATTATTAATTGTACTAATGCATGTGTTTTTAGGATTCGCCTTAGTTAATCCTGTAATGGCTAAAATTTATGGGCAATTAATTTTTGTTATAGGTTTGATTAGTATTATTATTTCTAAGAATAATAGAAATCAAGCTTTTAAATGGTCTATGTATATAATGGGAGTTGAAGTGTTAATGCGGATGAATTCCGGTTTTATTTTTTCTGAGTTTGCTAAGTATGCAATTATAGTTTATATTATTATAGCTTTATTGATAGAAAAGAAAAAACATCTTGTTCAGGTTTCTTTTATTATTTATTTATTAACCTTATTAATTGCTATTGCATTTGTGCCATATTATGATTTGGATAAAATAAGACAAGAAATAGCTTTTAATCTAAGTGGTCCTTTTTTATTAGGGCTGTCTGCTATTTACTTTTATAATCGCAATATTAATTATAAGAGTTTGATTATAGGTTTGTATTATTTTGTACTACCTTTAATTACGATGAGTGCTTTTTTATTTTATAAAACCCCTAATTTAAAGGAAATTGTTTTTAAATCTGCTGCAAATTTTGATACAACAGCCGGTTTTGGTCCGAATCAAGTTTCGACCAGTATTGGGTTTGGTATTTTTGTAATAGTTGTGCTTTTTTTGGTTAAAAAACGAATTACAGGATTCTTGATTTTAGATTTTTTCGTTTTGATTTATTTGATTTTTAGAGGTTTGCTTACTTTTTCTAGGGGAGGTATGATTGCAGGGCTGGCTGGTGTCATAGTTTTTTCGTTCTTTTATTCAATAGCTTCTCAAAAAAAAATGATTTTATTTTCTAAGTATTTTATAGTTTCAATAATACTTTTATTTGGGGTTTTTTTATACACTAGTTCAGTTACAAATGGAATACTTACAAATCGTTATACAGGTAAAAATACATTTGGTGAAACAAAGGAGGATGTTCTGTCGGGTAGAACAGGATATTTAGAATTAGAACTTCAAGCATTTTATGAAAATCCGATTTTTGGTGTAGGTGCCGGTGGATCTAAATATTATAGAAATAATCATACAAATAGATATATAGGGTCTTCACATAATGAAATGAGTAGGTTACTCAGTGAACACGGTGTGTTTGGATTAGCAATGCTCCTTTTTTTGATTATTGTACCGTTAAGAAAAAATAGATCAAAACCTAAGATAGAAAAAGCGTTTTTATATTCTTTTTATCTTTTTTGGTTTCTTACTATAAATCATTCAGCAATGCGGTTGGCATTTCCTGCTTTTATATACGGTATGAGTTTAATGAATATCAATTTTAATGAAAAAAATACTTTACATAGGAAATAATTTAACAAAAAAAACGAAATATTCCACTACTATGGATTTGTTGGCAAATAAGTTTGTAAAGGAAGGTTATAATGTTATCAAAACATCTAATAAGCTAAATAAAATATATCGTTTAATCGATATGTGTATAACACTTATAAAAAATCGTAAGAGAATAGATTTTATATTAATTGATACTTTTAGCACTTCTAATTTTTATTATGCTCTTGTTACTTCACAAATTGCCCGTTTTTTTAAACTTAAATATATTCCTATTCTACATGGTGGTAATTTACCTGAAAGATTAAAAAAGAATAAAAAATTATCAAATCTTATTTTTAATAATTCATATAAAAATGTAGCACCTTCTAATTATTTAAAAGTAGCTTTTGAAAAGTGTGGTTATATAGTAGATTTTATTCCTAATACAATTGAAATTAAGAAATACCATTTTAAAGAAAGAAAAGATTTAAAACCTTATTTACTTTATGTCAGAGCTTTTGATAAACTGTATAACCCTACAATGGCTATTTATGTATTAAAAAAGTTATTATTAGAATATCCGGAAGCAAAACTATGTATGATTGGGCCCGATAAGGATGGCTCACTTCTGCAATGTAAAACCTTGGCAAAACAATTAAAAATAGCACATAAAATAGAATTTACCGGTGTACTAACAAAAGAGCAATGGCATAAAAAGTCTGAGGATTTTGATATCTTTATAAATACGACTAATTTCGATAATACTCCTGTAAGTGTAATGGAAGCAATGGCTTTAGGTTTACCTGTTGTAAGTACAAATGTGGGAGGTTTGCCATATTTAATAGATAATGACAAAGATGGTGTGTTGGTGGAAAAAGAAAATATAGAATCTATGACCAATGCAATTGTAAAATTACTAAACAATGATGAAAGAGCTTTTGAATTGGCTAAAAATGCACGAAAAAAAGTCGAAACATTCGATTGGGATACAGTCAATAAACAATGGGAAAAATTGTTAAATGAATAAGTTACTAGTTAAAATATATAGTAAAGTTCCTGTATTCATGCAGAGTATTATGATTTCTTCTTTTGGTTTATTATGGAGAAAAAGAAGATATGGAGGTGTTTTTAATAAAGAAATCACAAAAATTAAAAACAGAGAAAGTTTTAC
>CAYOWM010000101.1:0-5983 GCA_964407635.1 uncultured Flavobacteriaceae bacterium | reverse complement strand
AAAAACGAACCACCACGATAGTTTAAAAGCCATTTTACTTTCTGCCCTTTTTTTAAGGAAAAATAGGTAATTCCGTAGGCTTTTAAATGGTTTTTTTGGGTTTCGGCATCCATTGGTATTAATATAAAGGATGCGTAATTCCATTTTATGAAAAATAAAAAGACAAGGAATAGAATTGTTTTACGCATAGAAAAATAATTAGGTTGTAAATGTAACAAATTTTAAACCAAACTGAAATTTTATTATTGAGCCTTTATAATTTTAAGGTTAAAAAGGTACATCATCATTTGTGATTGGGTCGTCAGCACCGAAAACATCTTGTGCATTTGGTAAGGTGTTTATGTCTAAATCGGAATTCATTTTAGAAGGAATTTCATTGCCAAATCCAGATTCCTCTAAGTCGGAAAACAACGCTAAATGACCTGTAAATTTAAGACGAATATTTTCCAGACCACCATTACGATGTTTTGCAATGATAAGTTCCGCTTGTCCTTCGCAAGGTGTATGTTCTTCGTCATCCCATTCGGTGGTACCATAATATTCTGGTCTGTAAATAAATGAAACGATATCTGCATCTTGCTCGATTGCACCAGATTCCCGTAAATCGGAAAGCAAGGGTCTTTTTGAACCACCACGAGTTTCTACAGCACGTGATAGCTGTGATAAAGCAATAACAGGAATATCTAATTCTTTTGCTAAGGCTTTTAAATTTCGCGAAATAGTAGAAATTTCTTGTTCTCTATTTCCACCACCTTTAGAACTTGAACCAGCAGTCATTAATTGTAAATAATCAATAATTACAATTTTTACGCCATGTTGTGATGCTAAACGTCTTGCTTTTGCTCGTAAATCAAAAATAGAAAGAGCAGGAGTATCGTCAATAAAAATAGGAGCAGCTGCTAATTTTTTAACTTTTACATTTAATTGTTCCCATTCGTGTGCTTCTAGATTTCCTTTTTTTAATTTGCTTGATGATAAGCCAGTTTCACTAGAAATCATACGTGTAATTAGCTGTACAGATGACATCTCTAAGGAAAATATTGCTACCGGAACTTCAAAATCTATAGCCATATTTTTTGCCATAGACATTACAAAAGCCGTTTTTCCCATACCAGGTCTTGCTGCTAAAATAACTAAATCGGAGGCTTGCCAACCTGAAGTTAGATTATCTAGCTTGGTAAATCCTGACGGTAAACCGCTCATACCTTCGGTGTTAGCGATATCCTGAATTTTTTTTAAAGCTTGACTTACTAAGCTTTCGGCGATTTCGGAATTTTTATTTAAACTACCTTGTGTGATTTCAAAAAGTTTGGTTTCTGCAGAATCTAATAAGTTAAAAACATCGGTAGTTTCGTCGTAGGCTTCTTCAATAATCTCATTAGAAATGGAAATTAATTTACGTTGTATGTACTTTTGCAATACAATTCTTGCATGAAATTCTACGTGTGCAGAGGATGCAACTTTTTGTGTTAAACTAATTAGGTATACTTCACCACCAGCATCTTGTAAGGCACCATCTTTTATTAGCCTATCCGAAACCGTTAGTAAATCAATTGGTTGCGAATCTTTAAAAAGTGTAAAAATGGCTTTGTAAATATGTTGGTGTTCGGTTTTGTAAAAAGCATCAGGAGATAATATATCAATAGCATCATCCACACCTTTTTTATCGATTAACATTGCTCCTAGTACAGCTTGTTCTAACTCTATTGCCTGAGGAGGTAGTTTTCCTTTTTCAAAAGGAATTACTTTTGGCGTAAATTTAGGTTTGTTTGCAAAATTTTTAGAGTTTTCCATAATACAAAAGTATCATTTTTTTAGTTTGTTTTGACTGCAAACTTATTCAAATTATTGTTAAAAAACTAGTTAATAAACCTGTTAATAACTGTATTTTTTTGTTAACTTTTTAATTTATTCGTTATAAGTAGCTAAACTTAGCTTAAAGGAATATTTGGTTTAGATAATAGAATGTAATTATATTGTTTATATCAATTTAAAATAAATTGCGAATCGGCTTTTAGTTTCTTAAAAAATAGTATTTTTGAGTTATGTTAAAACGAAATAAAATTCTAACTATTTTTTTAGCGATTCAAGTGCTTTTTGTATTTTGGATCAAAAAACATCCTAATTTGATAGAATCCTTTTATTCAGAAGGTTTGTATCCTAAAATAGCGTCTTTTTTAAGGACGATTTTTAGCGTTTTTCCGTTTTCGGTTGGTGATGTTTTGTATATGATTTTTGTTTTGTGGGTTTTGCGAAGTTTGTATCGTTTTTTTAAAAATAAAGCAAAAAATTGGCAGTTTATCTTTTTTAATCTAACCGCTAAAATTTCTATATTTTATTTTGTTTTTCATTTATTTTGGGGTTTTAACTATTACAGAAAGACCTTAAACGAACAGTTAGAAGTGGTAATTCCTAAATATAATGTAGCGGAATTAAATTTAATGACCGAAAAATTGTTAATAAAGTTGCAAGAAGTACATTTTGCAATTACAAATTCCGATACTCTTGCAGTGCATCCTAAATTTACAAAATCCGAATTGTTACAAAAATCGGAAAATGCATATACAAATTTACAAAAAAATATGCCACAATTTACTTATACTTCGCAGACAGTAAAAAAATCTTTGTTTAGTTTGCCTTTAACGTATATGGGATTTTCAGGATATTTAAATCCGTTTACTAACGAAGCACAGGTAAATTATAAAATACCAAAAATTTTTTTACCAATCGTTGCAACACACGAAATTGCACATCAAATTGGTTATGCAAGTGAAAGTGAGGCAAATTTTATTGGTTATTTGGCAGCTGTACAAAGCGAAGATGTTTTGTTTCAGTATGCAGCATATTTAATGGCTTTTCGCTATTGTTTAAGCGAATTGTATGCTTCAGAAAAAGCAGTTTATTTTGAAATTTATAATAGAATACCAAAGGGAATTCTTAAAAATTTAAACGAATCTCAAAAATTTTGGATAAACTATAAAAATCCTTTAGAGCCAGTATTTAAAAAAATGTATGATTTGTTTTTAAAAACAAATAACCAACATCATGGCATTACTAGTTATAGTAAAATGGTTGGTTTGATGATGGCTTTTGATAAAAGCAAAAAATATAAAAACCTATTAACGCATAAAACCGATTGATAATGAAAAAAATCCGAATTAACGGCCATTCGCATTTGTTACCATATCCAGAGCAAATTCCTAAATTTATGCGTGAAAAAGAAATATTTTGGGTAGATTCGGATAGAAAATTTATGCTACAAAAAGGATGGAAACGTCCTGTTACCGATTCTAGTTTTTTTTTAAATGAAAAGCTCGATTGGATGGAGCGAAATAAAATTGATCATGCAGTTGTGCTAAATCTTTCACAACTTTACGGAAACGCTTTACCTTACAATCTAATGAAAGATGCGTTGCGATTTCAAAACGATTTTAATGCACAAGTACAACACGAAAATACTTCTAAATTTACTTGCGGATTTGTAGTGCAACCTGCATTTGTAAATGGTGCTTTATGGGAAATAGAACGATGTGTAGAAAAATTAAATTTAAAAGTTTTGTGTTTGCCAACACATTATATGGATACTACAGGAACTTGGCGTGTGATTTTTAACGAAGCTAATAAACCAATTTTTGAATTAGCAAATAAATATAATTTAGCAATTCAAATTCATCCTTATGATGGTGATAAAATGATAAAACTTGCCGATAGAAATTGGCGATTTCATTTAATTTGGATGTTAGCACAATGTGGTGATGCCTATCATTTTTACACTTTGGAAGGTATACAAGATACATATCCTAATATTCGTACAAGTTTTGCTCATGGTGGACAGTTAGCACAAATGAATCTTGGTAGAAGGATTCAAGGTTTTGACGGACGACCAGATTTGTTTAAAGGTAAAGTGCATCCACGAAAAGCGGTTGGCCATAAAAATATATTTTTCGATACACTGGTTCACGATACGTTTTCTTTAGAATTATTGTTAAAACGACAAGGTGTAGATCAAATTATTATGGGATTAGACGATCCATATCCATTAGGTGAAATGGAATCCGAAGCACAATCTTCGTATCCTGGAAAGATTTTAGATTTAGCTTTAGAGGAAAAAATTATTACCGAAAAACAATATAACGATATTTGGAATAAAAATGTGTTAAATTGGTTGTTTGGAAGTAATGAAAAATTAAAAAAAGAGTTACTAGATAAAATAAAAAACAAATAAAATGCAAGCAAAAGTTATAAAAGGAAAAGCAAAACCATTAGGGAAATATCCGCATATTAAACGAGTAGGAGACTTTGTGTTTGTTTCTGGTACAAGTTCTAGAAGGCAAGACAACACACACGTTGGTGCAGAAATTGATTTAGAAGGAAATCGTATTTTAGACATTAAAAAGCAAACAAAAGCAGTTATTGAAAATATTGCATCTATTTTGGAAGCTGAAAATTTAACTTTAAAAGATATTGTAGATGTTACTACTTTTTTAGTAAACATGAAAGATTTTGAAGGCTATAACCAAGTGTATGCCAACTTTTTTGATTACAACGGACCTACTCGAACAACCGTAGCAGTACACCAATTACCACATCCTAATTTGTTAATTGAAATGAAAATTATAGCACATAAAAAAAAGTAAAAAAATATTTTTATAAAGTTTGTGAAAAAGAAAAGTAATTGTATATTTGCAAAAATTTTTACAAAAGGCCTAAAGGTTTTTCAAACCAATTAAAGATATAATAGAATGAAAAGAACGTTTCAACCATCAAACAGAAAAAGAAGAAATAAACACGGTTTTAGAGAAAGAATGGCAAGTGCAACTGGTAGAAAAGTATTGGCTAGAAGACGTGCAAAAGGAAGAAAAAAAATTAGTGTTTCATCAGAAACTAGACATAAAAAATAGTTATAAATCCCTCAATTTTTTAGCTATAAAAAGAGTGCAATTTTTTTGCACTCTTTTTTTATTCTTTTTTGTATATTGCACTACTACTAAAATCATAAATTATGGAGTCAAATACAAAAATTAAAGGCGAAATAACCAAAGAAGTAATTGATACTTTAATTGGTTTAATGCAAGATGTTATTGGAGAAAAAGCTGTTAATATTGTCTTAAGAGGTATTGATGTTTCGGAAGGAGCAAAAGGTAAAGATATTGTGTATGCTTTTGCAGAATCTACTACTAATTTGTTAAGTAAAAAAGCTTCGTTTGCTATTTTGCGTCAAGTTGGTAGAGAATTAGCTTTAGTGATAATGAAAAATCACGAGAGACACGAGTACGAAGAAATCTTAGAAAAAACCTTAAATGATTTAGGTTTTGCACAACGAATTTTAAAAGAGGAAAACCAAGCATTTATTTGTAATTGTGTTTTTTACAGCATTTTGCAGCGTAATAATTTGCAACCAATACAGCATTCGGTTTGTTGGACTGGTTGGGGATTTATCGAAGGCTTTATGCGTGTGTTAAAAGATATTCGTGGTATTAAATGGGTTAGACGTGATGTAGAAAATAATCGTTGTCAGTTTGATTATATTCCTTGAGGTAATAATGTAACAATTTAACAATGAAGTTAATGTAGCAATGAAGTTAATGTAGCAATTTAACAATGATATAATGTATGATTTTATTTTAATAACTTACATATTGCATACTGAATACTGCCAACTGAATACTGCTAACTGAATACTGCTAACTGAATACTGCTAACTGAATACTGCTAACTGAATACTTCCAACTGAATACTTCCAACTGAATACTAAACACTACCAATCATTCATAAAGCAAATATTTTTTACGAATTTCTTTAAAATGTTCTAATTCTTTTTGCCAAGTACTTCGTATTTCTGTTTCGGATAAGCCGTTTTCAATTTGTTTTTGTAATTTTTTTGTTCCTGCTAGTTTTGTAAAGAAATTATTAAAAAAGGTTGTTTTGTCCTTACTATCCTTATATGCATCTATTACGTAATTCAAATTTAATTGGTTTAAAT
>CAYOWM010000100.1:0-6010 GCA_964407635.1 uncultured Flavobacteriaceae bacterium | reverse complement strand
TTGTAATTCTTTGGATATATCTAAAGTTAATTCGCCAAAAACAGATAAAGTATTCACATCGTCGTAAACAACGGTAAACGAATTGTTATTTTGATAATTTTCGGTAATGGTTGTAGGAGCAGAATTTAACATAAAAAGTGCCTTTGCATTTTCATTTTTATACGAAACATTGGTGTTAAACGAAATATTGGAAGCCAATTTACCCTTTATTCCTAATTTTGCATCGTATTGTTTATGAGTTCTGCCAATAGTAGTAGTTGGTGATAAAAAAGAATTTTGCGAAACAAAATCTTTATACGAATGTTGCTGTAAATCACCTGTTACTCCTGCATACGCAGTTAATACATCAATAATAATTTCATACGATCCAGAAACGTTAGGATATATAAAAAATTTACTGTCTGCATTGTTTTCCGAAGCTGCCGAATATACTACTTTTGCTCCTAAATTTAAAGTTAAATCATCTCGTATTATTTTAAAAGTAGGACTTATTCCTAAATTAAAATAACCATATTTTATTTCGGTATCGGTTAGAAAATTTCGTTCGGTTTTACCAGAAATATACTCCAATCTAAAATCGGTTTCAATAAGTTCATCTACCACAGGAATTAAAAATTTAGGCGTTGCACTTACGTGTAATTCGTTAGATTTATAATTATCCGAAAATAAATTTAAAGTAATGGCTGCTTGGTCAAAAAAGGATTCATAAAACTTAATATTTCCTCCAAAATTAATGTTTCCATACGTGTGTTTTGGATCAATAGCATCTAATTGTGCTTGTGTGTAGGTGTCTGGATTTCGCAAACCATACCAATTGTATTTTTGAAATTGGTAACCTCCGTTTATTTTCCAATCAAAATCTGCGGCTTGTTGCTTGTAAAAAAGATTTATTTTCGCATCCATAAAATCGGTATCTAAAATCGCATCTTTCACACCTCCATTTGAGGACAAATAATTAAGGTTTACACCTAAATCATTATCTCGTGTGGTAGCAGTATGCACAAAAGCCTCTAACATTGGTGTGGTATATGTTCCGAAACCAAGACTTACAAAATTTTGATAAATATGCTCTTTCTTCTTTTTAGTTACAGCTTTTGCTTTTCCTTTTGAAGGGGTAAATGTCGATGCAACAGGAACAGAGTGAATCTCGTAGCTCACCTCCTTTTTTTGCTGAATCGTATCTTTGCCTTGCACTGGATTTTTTTTAATTTTAAACGCATCTTTAATGGTTGGTGTATATGGCTTTACAATATTTACTTCTTGTGTACCAATACTATCTTTTTCTACTTCTTGTGCAGAAATAGTAAAACTTATAAGACTTATTATTAAAAGGAATTTTTTCATCTATTTTTTATATTTTTCGTTGTTTATCCAATTTTGTTACTTAACTGTAATTATTCTGGCACAACGGATTCGTTTGTTTTTGCTTGTTCGGTTTTAATTATTTTTAAGGTTTCTTTAGCATCTTTTACAGCATCGGCGTGTTCTGGTTTATTATTAAAATTTTTAACTACCGATTCTAACACTAAAGTTGCTTGATATGCATCGTCTAAACCATAAAAGTTTTTACCCATAATTACCAATCCTTTTATTGCCCAAACTTTATAGGCAGAATACTCTGAAGCTATTTTCTGAACTGCAATATTTGAATTTTTAAAATCGCCTTCTTTATTTTTAAAATAGGCATCGTAATAAATGGATTCTGCTTTTAATTTTCCTTGTGCTGTCATGCCAACTTCTTGATAAGCCGTTTTTGCTTTGTCCCAATTTTCGGTTTTAACAGCAGAACGTGCAATAATTATTTTCGCATCGGTTTTTATTCTATCTTCTAAATTGGTATTTAACAGAATTTTTTCTGCGTAAGCAACAGCAGCATCGTATTTTTCTAATTGGTAATTCCCTTTCATTAAATTACTTTGTGCATATAACACATTTTGATTAGAAGCTGCTTCGTTTTCTAATCGTGTTAAAACAGGAATTGCATTTTCCCAATCGCTATCTTTTAATAAAATTTGCGATAATCTTGTTAAGGATTGTTCGGTGTATTCGTTAGATGCTTGATCAATAATATACTGATAATGCGGTTTTGCAATTTTGTATTTTTTGTCAATAAAAAACATTTCGGCAAGGTAAAAATGAGCATTTAAAGCATGTAAACCTTTAGGAAAACGCACTAAGTACTTTTTAAAATTGCTTATTGCTTTCTTTTTGTTGTTTTGTTGGTATTGCATTTCGGCTGATTCGTACATAGAATTGTCTAAATCGGTGTCGGAAATTTCTACAAAATCAATATTTTGAATCCAATTTGCATATTCATCAACACGACCTAAATTAATATAAATTTGTTTGGCATTGTTTACTGCTTGTCGTGCTTCAGGAGTATTTGGATAATCGGCAACTAATTTTTTGTATTTTACTAACGCATCTTCGCCTTGGTTAGCATTAAAATAAATCAATCCTTGTTTTAATAAGGCTTTTGGCACTAACGGACTAGTTTTATACGTATCAATTATTTTTTGATATGCTTGTAATGCCTTGGAAGTATTTTTTGCTTTTTTATAGGCGTTTCCTAAATTAAAATAGGCTTCTGCTCGTAATTTTGATGTTTTATGAATGCTTAAAAAGTTTTCTAAATCGGTAATTTTTTTATCATTTTTTCCTACAAAACCATAACTAATTGCTTTTTGAAAATGAGCATAATCCAAACTTTTTGCCTTATTTTTAATTGCATTGTTGTAAGCATCCATGGCTTTCCAGTAATCTCTAGAAATAAAATACGAATCACCTAATCGTAAATAACTATCATTCTTGGCATCACCATCTTGTGTAGTATTTATAAAATTAGTAAAATGTGTTATGGCATTTGGATACTCTTTTAGTTTAAAATAGGTATATGCTAAATTATAATCTACATCGTTAAATTCTGGCGTTTCGGTTGCCTTTTCATTCGAAACAAAAGCGTTAAAACCTTGTTTAGCTTTTTCAAATTTATTTAAAATATAGTTTGCTTCGGCTTTCCAAAAAGTTGCACGAGCAGTAAACATAGCATTGTATTTTTCTTTTAAAGATGTGTCAAACATAACTATTGCTTCCTCGTAATTAGCATCATTAAATAGCTGTAAGGCACGATAAAAAGCTACTTTTTGCAAAATTGCTTTAGATTTTTTATCACTTTTCTTTTTTAATAACTTTAAAGCACCAACGTAATCTTTAGATGCAACGTAAGAGCTTACTAATAAATCATTTACTTCGTCTTTAGCTTCGGATTTTGGATATTTTTGTAAATATTCGGTAAGTACATCAGGTACCGATTTATATGGATTTCCTATCTGATAACTCAATTTTGCATAATTTAACCATGCATTTTTTTTAATATCGTTATCGTAATTCATTTCCATGGCATTTTTAAATGCATTTAATGCTTCTTGTTGTTTGCCTTCTTTCATATAACATTCGGCAATATGGTACGATGCATTTTGCGAAACGGCACTTTTTCCTGCAATAATTTTGTTAAACCATTTTATGGCTTCGGCATAGTCTTTTTGTTTATAGTAGGCATAACCAAGTTGGTAATAATCGGTATTGTTCCATTTGTTTCGTTTTCCTCTATAATTTTTTAAATGCGGAATTGCTTTACTGTATTTACCTAAGTTAAAATACGATTCGCCAATTATTTTAGAAACATCGGATTTTTGTTTTGGCTTCGCATTTTGTAAAAAAGGTTCTGCTATGGCAATTGCTTCGGCAAATTTTCCTAATTTGAATTTAATATTTGCTTTAAAATACGGAATATCTTTCCCTAGATTTTGATCGGAAACTTGATCTAAATATTTATCGGCATTATCATAATCATCTTGTTGATATGCCATATATCCGTTATAATATTTAGCTTGTGCACCATATTTTGGAGAATCTAATAATTGTGCAAAATAGTTTTTTGCTTTTTTATAATTTTTTGCTTGAAATAAAGCATAACCATATTTAAAATTAAAATCCTCTTCTTCTTTTACCGTTAAACTTTTCGGATCTACGTATTTAAACCATTTTAAAGCATCGTTGTATTTTCCGTAATCGTAGTAATATTCACTAACTTCACGATAGGCATCGTTTCGTTTAATACTAGTTGGATAGTTATTTACAAACTCTTGCATTTGTTCGCTTCCGTTTCTATCACCAAGATGTAAGGATGCAAAAGCAATATAATAATCGCAAATTGCTTTATTTTCGGAAGTTGCCTCAAAATTATCTCGTATTTTTAAAAATAATTCTTGCGATGCACGATAATCTGTATCGTGATACAGTTCTAAAGCATGGTTAAAATCTTTTAACGAATAGGTATAAATAGTAGATTTTTGAGCAATAGCCTGAAAATTAACTAAAAAAATAACAAACAAAACAATCTTTCTTAAGTACTTCATAGGATTTTAAATATTTTCAAAAATATAAAGAGTTTAGCATATAACGGCTAATTTATGTAGTAATTGTGTTAAATTTATACATAAAAAAAAGTTTTGACTAAAAATAATCTTAATTTTTTGATTTTGTATGCTTATTAAGGGTTCTATAATTCGTTTTTTATGGTTACTTTTGCAAAAATCGTAGTATTATGCAGTTTGATGTAAATAAATATAGCATCGCTCAAATTGAGCAATTAATTTCCGATAAGAACGAAACTGCTTTATCGGAAATGCTACAAGAATTGCATCATGCAGATCTAGCCGAAATTTTAGATGCTATTGATTTTAAAAATGCTATTTATATTTTTAAATTATTAGATAGTGAAACTACTGCCGAAATTTTAACGGAATTAGACGACGATACTAGAGAACGAGTTTTAAAAGGATTGTCTGCTAAAGAAATTGCCGAAGAAATTGACGAGTTAGAAACCGATGATGCTGCGGATATCATTGCAGAATTACCAGACGAGCAAAAAGAAGAGGTAATTTCACATCTAGACGATGTAGAACACGCAAAAGACATTGTAGATCTGCTTCGCTATGACGAAGATACTGCTGGAGGAATTATGGGTAAAGAACTCATAAAAGTCTATGAAGATTGGTCAGTTTTTAAATGTGTTCGTGAAATGCGACGACAAGCAGAAAATATTGAAAAAGTACATACTGTTTATGTAGTAGATGAACACGAAATTTTAAAAGGAATTCTTTCCTTAAAGAGTATGCTTACCACTTCAATGAAATCTAAGGTAAAAGACATTTACAACCAAAATGTAATTTTTGTTAAAGTAGATGAACCTGCAGAAGGAATTGCACAAGTAATGCAAAAATACGATTTAGTAGTTTTGCCTGTTGTAGATGAAATGGGAAGGCTTGTTGGTAGAATTACCATTGATGATGTGGTAGATATTATTAAAGACGAAGCAGAAAAAGATTATCAAATGGCTGCTGGTTTATCCGAAGATGTTGAAGCAGATGATTCTATTTTTCAGTTAGTAAAAGGTCGTTTACCTTGGTTGGTTTTAGGTCTTTTTGGAAGTCTTGCAGCAGTAACCATTATGCAAAATTTCCAAGCAATAATGAACAATCCTAATTATCGTGCTTTGTTTTTCTTTACTCCTTTAATTGCTGCTGTTGCAGGAAATGTTGGTGTACAATCTTCGGCAATTGTGGTACAAGGTTTGGCAAACAATATTATAAAAGGTAGTATTTGGAAACGATTACTTAAAGAAATCACGATTAGTGTAATAAACGGAATTTTCTTATCCATAATAATCATTGCATTTGGCGAAGTGCTTAAATACGATTTTATTTTTACTATTGCGGTTTCCGTTTCGTTAATTACCGTTATTATTATTGCCTCTTTAATCGGAACTTTTGTGCCATTAATTTTAGATAAAAAAGGTATTGATCCTGCTCTTGCAACAGGTCCTTTTATCACGACAAGTAACGATATTTTCGGAATTTTAATATTCTTTAATATCGCTAAATTAATTTTAGGATTTTAACCCGAAAAATTCATACATTTTCTATTACAAAGCCAAACTACCTGCTAT
>CAYOWM010000099.1:0-6045 GCA_964407635.1 uncultured Flavobacteriaceae bacterium | reverse complement strand
GTTTTTTTTAGGAATTAACAAGAGTAATAAGATAATGAATAAACTCATAAAACCTAAAGTAAATAAATGAATGTATCCGATAATAAAGTAGTGTTTTACTTGTAATGCTTTTTGAAAAACAATAGGAAAAACACTGCTAAATTGCATGATTATTTTTAAAAAATATGCAGTAAAAAGGAATATAGTTATTCGTTTAATTAAAATATTTGATTGCTTTTTATAGAAGTCTTTTACAATTTTATATAAATAACTCAAGGAAAGTAACTGTAGTGTTGCAGCAATAAATCCGATTATATATATGTATTTTGGTACATCTGTCCAAAGTATTGATAAACTATACGCAGGAATACAGGCAACAGCCGTTACTATGTAAAATTTTTGAATGGCATTTTTATTATTATTTAAATTGTTTGTTTCTAAATATTTAAAAAATATTCCGAAAAGAGAAAAAGCAAAAAAACCATTGTATAAAAAATGTAGATAAAAATAAATTGTATTGTAATATAGAATTGTTTTTCCGTAAATACTGCTTATTATTCCGATAGACCATATAGCAATACTAGAAAGAAAATAAAAGTAAATGCCTGTTTTTACAAACTTTGCAGATACTGTTTTGTCTTGTTTAAATAGCGATATTAATTTGCTTAAATACGCATAACTAGTTATTAAAAATAAGCTTAGAAAAATAATGGAAAATACTTTGTATCCTTGTAGAGGAAAACTAAGCAGCATTCCGAAAAGGGAAAATACTAAAATGCGATATAGAGCATTAATATATTTGGATTCTAAAGTTTTTTTAGGAAAAAAACTAAGGCTAATCAGAGTTGTTACAGCCATAAAACCCCAACCTAAAAACGCAACATGCGAATGTCCTTGTAGTACTTTTTTGTATTCTATTGGTATAAAATCTACTATTTTATACAAACGCAAAAACAAACCGTATAAAGCCGAAAGAATGAAAAATATTCTTGCAAATTTTATACGGTTTGAAAAGGATATTGTTTTAAAAAACAAGATTTATTTTTTTATTTTGGTATTTTTATAGTTAAATAAATAATCAATATCTAATTCTTTAACAACGCCTAATTTTTTTAAGGCATCCATTTTCATATCTTTTTTATTACCAATTACCAAAGCAGTATATTTACTTCCTTTGATATTTTCATCAAAGAATTTTGCTAAATCTTTCATAGTAATATTTTGAATTTCGGCATACATATCTTTTCGGATATCGTAATCAATTCCTCTATCTAACAAACTTTCATAAGACCAATAAATATTTGATTTTGTAATTCGCTGTGCTGCAATTTTCTTTAAAGTTGCATTTTTTGCTGCTTTGAATTGTTTTTCTGCTTGTGGCATGTTATTCATCAATTCTAGCATTGCATCCACAGCTTGTGGTAATTTGTTTGCTTGAGTACCAACATACGCGTAAACATGATTATTTTCCTCTTTTTTTCCTGCATTTGAATAAGCAGAAAAAGCCGAGTATGCCAAGGACTTAGATTCTCTAATTTCTTGAAAAACAATCGAGGATAAACCAGAACCAAAATACGCATTAAACACTTTAGATAAAGCTAATTTTTTTGCGTCAAAAGTGTCTTTTTTTGCAACAAAAACCAATTCGGATTGTACCATATCAAAATCTACAAAATTTACTTTTCCGCCAGTTTCAATTTCAGTGTATTTTTTTGGTTCAGGATATTCTTTTAATTCTGTTGGTACTTTATGCAGTTTGTTTAAAGCTTTTTTTACCGATGCGACATCTTTTCCGTAATAGAAAATATGTTGTTTGTAATTTTTTAGGTCTTTGGTAATTGCTACTAATTCACTTGGATTAATTTTTTGCAATTCATCTGCATTGTAAATATCTCTTAATCTAGAATTTTCGCCATACAAACCGTATTCAAATAAACCATTCCAAAGAATATTTCCTTTTTGAGTTTTGCCATTGCTTCTATTTTTTAATATTTTAGAAACGTATTTGTCGTAGGATTCTTGATCTGCAACGGCATTATCCCATAAATCCTCTAATAAGGCTAAGCCTTTGTCTAAATTGTCTTTAATACCTGAAATATATACGTACGAACGGTCATCACCAGCATTTACGCCATATTCAATACCTAATTTATAGAATTCTTTTTTCAGTTTTTCAGCAGTATATTTTTCAGTACCTAAAAAGTCTAAATAACCAATTGCTAAGTTTAATTTTTTGTTATGGTCTTTTCCCATATCAAAAATAACGTTTAGGTCAAATAAATCGTTGGTATTGTTTTGAATACTAGCAATTTCAATTCCGTTATTTAATTTAGATTTTTTTATTTCTGCTTTGTAATCTACAAAAACAGGTTTTAACGGTTCGGATTTGATTTTAGCAAACATTTTAAAATATTCCGATTGTTTATCACGATTTAGATTAACAGGAGTAATACCAGGGTTTTTTACTTTTGCTATGGTTTTGTCTTCGCCTTTTCGTTTGTAGGTTACTACATAGTTATTTTTGTAAAATTTGTTGGCAAAATCTACAATTTCTTGTTTGGATATTTTACGTAAATCGCTTAAAAAATCTACTTGATCTTGCCAATTTTGGTGATGAATAAAGGCTTCGTAATATGCAGAAGCTAAAGCAGTACTTCTTTCAAATTGTCTTGTTTGGCTAAGTTTTAAGTCGTTTATTACAGCTTCAAGCATCCAATCGTCAAATTCGCCTTTTTTTTAATTTTTCAATTTCGCCTAGTAAGGCATCTTTTACCTCGTCTAATGATTGTCCTTCTTTTGGACTTCCGTTAAAAACGTGCCAACCGTAATCGTTCATAAAGGTAGGCGAACATCCACCACGTTGTATGACTTGTTTTTGATTTAAGTCTAAATCTATTAAACCAGCAGTTCCGTTTGCAAGAAGCATATCGCACATGGTTACTAATTTTTCGTCTTTAGTATTTGCACCACCAGAGCGAAATGCAATAGTAACGCTTTCGGACATTGGACCAAAAACTTCTTTTATTATAGGTTTTGTAATTGGTTTTTCTTTGGGTAATGTAGGATGTGTAACTTCTTTACGCTTTAATTTACCAAAGGTATTATTTATTTCTTGTATGGTTTTATCAAAATCTATATCGCCAACTAAAACCATTGCCATATTATTAGGAACGTAATATTTATCAAAATAGTTGTGAATATCTACCATTGATGGGTTTTTAAGATGTTCGGCAGTTCCGATGGTAGTTTGTTGTCCGTAAGGATGTGTTGGGAAAAGTCCGTCTAACATTGCAGCATATCTTTTTCGCCAATCGTTATCTTGACCACGATTAAATTCTTCAAAAACTGCTTCTAATTCGGTATGGAAAAGACGCAAAACTAATTCGCTAAAGCGTTCGCTTTCTAAAGTTAGCCATTTGTTTAATTCGTTTGCAGGAATTTTATTTTGATATACTGTTTCTTCAAACCATGTATGTGCATTTGTTCCTGTTGCACCAAGAGCAGAAGTCATTTTATCGTATTCGTTAGCAACGCAATAATTAGATGCTTCTAAGGAAACTTTGTCAATTTGTTTGTAAATAGCGGTTTTCTTAGCAGTATCTTTTTCCATACGCATTTGTTCGTATAAATCGGAAATTTGTTTTAAATAGCCTTTTTCTTTTTCCCAATTTTGTGTGCCTATTTTAGAAGTTCCTTTAAAAACCATATGTTCTAAATAGTGTGCTAAACCTGTAGAATTTTTTGGGTCGTATATAGAACCTGCACGTACAGCAATATAGGTTTGGATTTTTGGTTCGTCGGTATTTTTACTTAAATATACTTTTAAACCGTTGTCTAAAGTGTAAAGTCGTAAACCAGTAGGGTCGTTAGCGTAGGTTTCGTAGGTAAAACCATTTGCATCTTTGTTTGTTTTTTCTTTGGTATTGGTTTCTGTTTTGCAATTAAATGTTAAAAAGGAAAGCAGTAAAATAAAGAATAAATGTGTCTTTTTCATGATAATGTTTTAGTTAGAAATAAAATAATCTGTTTTCAAATATATTAGAAAACAGATTATTATAAAAATTATTGTGTAATATTGTGATAATATTAACGTTTTATTTGTTAAAAAAATAGTTGTATTAAAATTAGTTTACTACTTCTGCTACTTTTTTACCAATATTTGCAGGAGATTCTACAACATGAATGCCATTTTCTCTTAAAATACGCATTTTAGCTTCTGCTGTATCGTCTTCGCCACCAACAATTGCACCTGCATGACCCATTGTACGACCTTTAGGAGCAGTTTGTCCTGCTATAAAACCGATTACAGGTTTTTTATTGCCATTTTCTTTAATCCATTTTGCAGCATCCGCTTCGTATTGTCCACCAATTTCACCAATCATAACGATTGCTTCGGTTTCGTCGTCGTTCATTAATAATTCTACTGCATCTTTGGTTGTAGTTCCGATGATTGGATCGCCTCCAATTCCGATAGCTGTTGAAATACCAAAACCTTGTTTTACTACTTGGTCAGCAGCTTCGTAGGTTAAAGTTCCTGATTTAGAAACGATACCTATTTTACCTTTTTTAAATACAAAACCTGGCATAATACCAACTTTTGCTTCCTCAGGAGTAATTACTCCAGGACAGTTAGGACCAATTAATCTACAATCTTTATCTGCTAAATATGCTTTTACTTTTACCATATCCGAAGTAGGAATACCTTCTGTAATACATATAATTACTTTAATTCCAGCTTCGGCAGATTCCATAATTGCATCTGCGGCAAATGCTGGTGGAACAAATATAATAGAAGTATCTGCTTGTACGTTTTTAACGGCATCGGCAACGGTATTAAAAACAGGTCTGTCTAAGTGAGTTTGCCCTCCTTTTCCTGGGGTTACACCACCAACTACGTTTGTACCGTAAGCAATCATTTGTTCGGAGTGAAAAGTTCCTTCGCCACCTGTAAAACCTTGTACAATTATTTTGGAATTTTTATTTACTAAAACGCTCATTTTATTTTATTTTTTATCTAATTTATAGAATGCTAAATTCTTTGCAAAAGTAATTCATTTTATATTTTAATCTATAAAATTTAGCTATTTTTTGTAATTCTTTTTAAAGTTGCTAATTCTTTTAATTTTTGTCTGGATTCGGTTATTGGTGTTCCGAAATAGGATTTATTTCCGCTAACGGATTTAGTTACACCTGTTTGTCCTAGAATTACAGCTTTTTTTCCGATGGTGATTCCGCTATTTGTACCAACTTGTCCCCAAATAGTAACTTCATCTTCTATAATACAACAACCTGCTATACCTGTTTGACTTGCAATTAGGCATTTTTTTCCAATTATAGTGTCGTGTCCTATTTGAATTTGGTTATCCATTTTTGTGCCTTCACCAATGGTAGTATCTCCTGTTACACCTTTGTCAATTGTGCAAGACGCACCAATATCTACATTATCTTTTATAACAACTCTACCACACGAAATTAGTTTATCAAAACCTTCAGGTCTATTTTTATAGTAAAAAGCATCTGCTCCTAAAACGGTTCCTGCATGTATAGTAACGTTGTTACCAATAACACAATTGTCGTAAATAATTACATTTGGATGAATAATGCAATTCTCACCAATTACCACATTATTACCAATAAAAACATTTGGCTGAATAATAGTGTTTTTACCAATATTTGCAGAATCTGAAATGCTATTATTTGCTTGTGCAAAAGGTTTAAAATAGGAGGAAAGCTTGTTGAAATCTCTAAAAGGATCATCGGAAATTAATAAGGCTTTTCCTTTAGGACAAGCTACTTTTTTATTAATAAGCACTATTGTAGCTGCTGATTCTAATGCTTTATCGTAATATTTTGGATGATCTACAAAAACTACATCGCCATTTTCAACAACATGTATTTCATTAATTCCTTTTACAGGAAAATCTGCATCACCGATAAATTCGGTATTGGTTATTTGAGCAATTTCTTTTAACGTATATACTCTGGGAAATTTCATAGGAGTTATGAATTATGAGTTATGAATTAAGAGTTATGAATTATGAGTTAAGAATTAATATACTACCAACT
>CAYOWM010000098.1:0-6094 GCA_964407635.1 uncultured Flavobacteriaceae bacterium | reverse complement strand
AGAAGTAAAGACAGAAGAAGTTAAGAAAGAAGCTTCTAAGGAAATTAAAATTACCGATGCAGAAATGAAAGAAGGTGCACAAATATTTTTTGATAGATGTGCAGGTTGTCATGGTTCAACTCGTAAAGGTGCAACAGGTCCTTCTTTATTACCAGATGGTGATGGAAAACACGCTGCTACTAAAGCTTTAGGTGTTGCAGGTATTCGAGCGTTTATTGAAAACGGAACACCAGGAGGAATGCCAGAATGGAAAGGTATTTTATCGGAACATGAAATTGAACTGATGACACGGTTCTTACAAGTTGATCCACCAAAAACACCTCCTTTTGGTTTAAAAGAAATGACCGATACTTGGAAATTAATTGTTCCTGTGGCAGACAGACCAACCAAACCACAAACTAAAAGAGATATTAACAATTATTTTGGTGTAATTATGCGTGATGCTGGTAAAGTTGCTATTATTGATGGTGATACCAAAGAAAAAATTGTAGTACTTAAAACTGGTTTTGCAGTACATATTTTACGGATGTCAGCTTCTGGTAGATATATGTATTCTGTTGGTCGTGATGGTAGAATTACAATGATTGACTTGTGGTATAAAATACCAAAAATTGTTGCTGAAGTTAGAGGAGCTTTTGATTCTCGTTCTGTGGAGTTATCCAAATTTAAAGGATATGAAGATAAATATTTAGTGTTTGGTGGTTATAATCCTAGTCATATTGCAATTATGGATGCACAAACACTTAAACCAATTTCTGTCACGAAAACTGCAGGTAATGCTTGTGATGGTGATAAAGAATTTATCGAGGAAGCTCGTGTTGCTTCTATTGTAGCTTCGCATACCGATCCTGTATGGATTTGTAATGTTAAAGAAAGAGGTATGGTAGATATTGTTGATTATACCGATCCTAAAAACCCTAAAATTACTGAAATTCCAACAGCTCGTTTCTTACACGATGGAGGTTTTGATGCAACAGGTCGTTACTTTTTAGTTGCAGCAAATGCTTCCAATAAAATTGTGGTAATTGATGTGCCTAATAAAAAATTAGTGAAAATCATTCCAACTGGTATTAAACCGCATCCTGGTCGTGGAACAAATATTAAAAATAAATTAGGAAATCTTTGGATAACTTCACATCTAGGAGAAAATAAATTATCTTTAATTAAAACAAATCCTGGTAAAGGACAATGGACAGTGGTTAAAGAGTTAAAAGCTTCTGGTACTGGTGGTGGGGCATTATTTGTAAAATCACACCAAAAACTACATTCATCTGTAGATGTATTCGATACTAAAACGCTTAAATTAGTCAAAACCTTACCAATTCCTAAAGGTGTTGATGGTAGAGCAGTACATTTTGAATACAATAAAAAAGGCGATGAAGTTTGGGTTTCGTACTTTATGGGTAAAAAGAATGCGATTGTTATTTATAATGATAAAACCTTAAAAGTTAAGAAAATTATCCAAGGAGATTGGGTGCAAAATCCAACAGGTAAGTTTAATGTTTATAACACTACACACGATATTTATTAAATTTAAAATAATAGAGGTATAGTCAAGTAGAGTAGAGTTATTTTGATTTGGTTAATAAAAATTTTATTAACTCTACTCCTTGACTTCTACTAAAGGAATTAATAATCACTACTAAAAACGCAAATAATGAAAACAAGAATTATTATATTCTTAGGATTGCTATTGTTCAGTTTTAACTTTTCGATAGCACAAAAAAAAGTAAAAGACAGTATTAAAACCGAACAGCTTAATGAAGTTGTGGTAACAGCTCAATACAAACCAACAACCGAAAAAAACGCAGTTTACAAAGTAAAAACAATAACAAAAAAAACCATAAAATTAAAAGCAATAAGCAATTTAACCGATTTGTTAAGACAAGAATTACATATGGATTTTTCTTTCAATCCTGTTTTTGGAGCAGGTATTGAATTAAACGGTGTATCAAAAGAAAATATCAAAATTTTAATAGACGGTGTACCGCTAATTGGTAGAGTAAATGGTGTTTTAAATCTTAATCAAATAAATTTAGATAATATAGAACGTATCGAAATTATCGAAGGACCAGTTTCTGTTTTTTATGGAACAGATGCCATGGGAGGAATTATCAATTTAATTACTTCAAAAAATCAAACTAAATTGGTAACAGGAACTATTTCGGCAACTTACGAAACCATAGATGCAAAAGATTTAGATGCAACTTTTGGCTTTAAATCTGGTAAAAATATTTTTAAATTCGGAGCAGGTTATTCGTATTTTAACGGATTAAATACCGATGATGCAAACGAAAGATCGTTAAATTGGCCAAAAAAACGCCAGTACTACAAACAATTAAAATATTTGCGAAGTATTGGTAGTTTTAACCTACGTTTTTCAAGTGATTATTCCGATGAATTAGTACATACCTTAGGCGAAATTAAACATGCCAAAGCAACAGATATTGATTATACAACCAGACGCTTTGATAATACCTTAAACATACAAGGCAAAATACATAAAAATAATTATTTAGATTTCACGGTTTCGTATTTAAACTACGATAGATTTGATACGTCTTATAAATTTGTTCCTGCAACAAACACCACAACATTAATTGAAAATAATCCAAACGAAAACGGAAATTATTTTGATACTTTTTTTACGAAATTACAATACGCAAATACAAATAAAACTAGTAAATTAAATTATGCTATTGGTTTTGAATACGAAATGGATTATGGTAAAGGAAATCGTATTTTAGAATATAAACAACAAGTGGAAAACACGTCATTATACACAAGTGTAAATTATAAAATTACTAAGGATTTTGAAATACAACCAGCACTTCGTTATACTAAAAATAAAGTATTTGGTAATTTGTTTTCTCCTGCATTTAATGCAAAATACAGATTAAATACTAAACATAGTATTCGTTTTGCTTACGGAAACGGTTTTAGAACACCAAGTTTAAAAGAATTATATTTAGATTGGACACCAACATTTGGACCATTTACCTATACGTTTTCTGGAAATGAAAATTTAAAATTAGAGTCGTCTAATAGTTATAATTTGTATTATACCTATTTTGGTAAAAATGTAACTTTAGAGCCTTCCGTAAGTTATAACGAAATTAAAAATTTAATAGGTTTGAGTGATTTGGTGCATTTTGAACGGCATTATATTAACCTTAATAAAATGAAATCTTTAAATTTTTCTATACAAACAAAGCTGAATTATATTGAAAATTTAAAAATTAATTTAGGAGCTTCTTATTTAGGTAGATATATCGAATATACCGATACATTTAATTCCGATACATTTATGTTTACACCTTCGGCAAATACTTCCATTACATACAAATATAAGCCTTTCGGAATGAATTTTAATTTATTTTATAAGTATTCAGGCAAAAGAAAAGGACATTATATCGAAGAAGTTGCAGGAGAAGAAGTATTGAAAGAAACTACAAGACAAGACTTTAGTAATTTAGATTTTACCATAAAAAAGGAATTCTTTAAAGGTAATTTAGAAATTATCACAGGAGCAAAAAACATTTTTAATGTAACCGATATTGAAACATACA
The DNA here is from genome assembly GCA_964407635.1 of uncultured Flavobacteriaceae bacterium. Classification (GTDB taxonomy): domain Bacteria; phylum Bacteroidota; class Bacteroidia; order Flavobacteriales; family Flavobacteriaceae; genus S010-17. Next base: position 2,525 of record CAYOWM010000098.1, on the reverse strand, counting down.
ATCAAATAGGAGTTGCACACGAAAGAAATAACCAGCTTTTAGGAAGTTTTTATTTTTTAAAAGCATCATATAAATTTTAAAACAATTAAATACAAAAAAATGAAACATTTATTTTTAACAGTCGTATTTGCTGTAGGATTTACAGTATCTATGTTCGCACAACAATTTGGCATGTCTGCCGAAATCAGACCTCGTTACGAAAACAAACATGGCTATAAAAGCCTGTTAGCAACCAATGCCGATGGCTCTAACTTTATTTCACAACGTACTCGTTTAAATTTTGATTTTAAAAACGAAAAATTAAAAATCAGATTATCCATGCAAAATGTTAGAGTTTGGGGTGATGTAAGCACTTTATCTGCTAATGACAATGCAAATGCCTTACACGAAGCTTGGGCAGAAGTAAATTTAAACCCTAAATTATCTTTAAAATTAGGACGACAAGAAATTGTTTATGACGATTCTCGTATTTTTGGTAATGTCGGTTGGGCACAACAAGCACGAAGCCACGATGCATTTATCTTTAAATACTTACCAAATAAAAACAATCGCTTAGATGTTGGATTTGCTTTAAACTCCGATTCGCAAGCAGGTGTAGATAATTTATATAGTAATGCTGCAGGTTACAAAACCTTTCAATATGCTTGGTATCACGGAAAATTTAACCAATTAGGTCTTAGCTTTTTGTTATTAAATACAGGTATTGAATATTTAGACACTGCATCTGACCAAAAAGTAGATTATTTTCAAACTATCGGACCACGCTTTACCTATAAAAAAGATAAATTAAATGCAAATGCAGCACTTTATTTTCAAACAGGAAAAGTTACCGATACAAAAGTTAACGCCATGTATTATGCAGCAAATTTAGGATATAAAGTTAGCGATGTATTTAAAATTGGTGTAGGTTACGAATATTTATCAGGTAAAGATATGGATGATACCAATACCGATATTAACACTTTTGCACCATTATTTGGTACAAATCACAAATTTAACGGATGGATGGATTATTTCTATGTAGGTTTTGGTAATGCAACAGGATTACAAGATATTAACGCAACATTTGCTTATAATAAAAATAAATTCTCTGCTAAATTAATACCACATTTATTCTCAGCAGCAGCAAACGTATATAATGGATCAGATAAAATGGATGCAAGTTTAGGAACTGAAATTGATTTTACTTTAGGATATAAAATAGCAAAAGACATAAAACTAAACGCAGGGTATTCAAAAATGATGGGAACCGATACAATGGAAGTAATAAAAGGAGGTGATAAAGACGAAAACAGCTCTTGGGCTTGGATTATGTTTACCTTTAAACCAAACTTATTTAAACATACTGTTAAATAATTTTTAGTTAATAGTAGTGATTGGTCAGAGTTAAATGTAGTGGTTTAACTCTGGCTTTTTATATTTTTAAAATTAGTATCTTTAACGTATGAATAACAAACCATATTATCACGAAGTAGGAAAGGAAGTCGCTGTTTTTGAACACACTTATACGAATAAATTACCCTTTTTATTAAAAGGTCCAACAGGAACAGGAAAATCTAGATTTATCGAATTTATGGCAAATAAATTAGATAAAAAACTAATTACCATCGCTTGTCATGAAGAAACTTCATCAACCGATTTAATAGGAAGGTACATCATTAAAGGAGCAGAAGCTGTTTGGATTGACGGACCACTTACCAAAGCCGTAAAAGAAGGTGCAATTATCTATTTAGATGAAATTGCCGAAGCAAGACCAGATGTTATTGTAGCAATTCACTCTTTAACCGATCATAGACGCGAATTATATATCGATAAATTAGGAAAAACAATTAAAGCACATAACGATTTTATGTTGGTAGCATCTTTTAATCCTGGTTATCAAAAAGGGTTTAAAGAATTAAAACCTTCTACAAAACAACGTTTTGTAGCATTGAGTTTTACTTATCCTAATGAAAAAATAGAAACAGAAATTTTAATTAACGAAACAAAAATTGATAAACCAACAGCTAAAAAGTTAGTAAATATCGCTACTAAAATTAGAAATTTAACCGAACTCGGTTTAACCGAAACTGTTTCGACAAGATTATTGGTAGATGCTGCAAAACTAATCCATTCTGGTCTGCCAAAGCGATTATCTGTTGAGGTTGCTATTGTAGAGCCATTAACCGATGATGCAGAAATTATCGAAGCGTTACGAGATTTGTGTAATCTTTTGATTTAGGAGTCAGTTTGCAGTTGGCAGTCTTCAGTATTCAGTTATCAGTATTCAGTTTGCGGTGTTTCGTTAGCGGTGTTCAGTAGGTGGTTTTGGAATATAATAGAAGACGGAATAGATGGTTTTCCAAAAAAGAATTATATTAACCTAAAAAAACACATTAAATAAAAAAATGGCACTAGACGAATACTTATACGGAAAAATTGCAAACTTTTTTAAATCCAAAAAAAGAGAGGCTGTTTTTGAAAATGCAAATACTGTAAAACTAGACGAAATAAAACAACGTTTAACTATTTTCGCTCGTGCAGTT
>CAYOWM010000097.1:0-6128 GCA_964407635.1 uncultured Flavobacteriaceae bacterium | reverse complement strand
GCGGTTTGGCTAATAAAATTACATTTGAATAAATATTAGATAAAAAGTGGTATTAGTTTATCTTAACCAACAACAATTGACTTAATTTAAAAAACACAATACCTATTAATGTACCCAAAAGCATTCCCATAAAAATATCTATCGGAAAATGTACACCACAATAAATTCTGCTATACGCAAAAAGCATTGGCCAAATAAAAATAAAAATAAGTTGTTTATAGTGTTTTTTTAATAAAAAAAACATAAAAAAACTAACTGCAAATGAGGTAGTAGCATGACCAGAAACAAAACTAAATCCTCTAGGATGCTTTAATGCTCTAATAACCGATTTTAATTCCAAATCGTTATTTGGTCGCAAACGCATAACGCTATTTTTTATTAAATTTACCGTTTGATCCGAAAAAGCAACCAAAACAGCAGATAATAACACCAAAGCAATTCCTTTTTTCCAACCAAACGCCTTGAAAATCAAAGCAAATAAGATTAAAAATAACGGAATCCAATTAAACTGATTAGTAATTGCTAACCAAAAACTATCCCAAGACTCTGTACCTAAAGCATTTAATTGTACTAATAAAGCTCTATCTTGTTTTATTAATTCATCCCAAAAAGTAGCTTGTAAAACCATTAGTTTCTATTTCGTTTTATTGGTCCTGTTAAGTTATCTAAATTATCGGTAACTTCTTTTTTTATAGAATTAACACCATCGTTTAATTCTTTTACAAAATCGGTATCCAAACCATTATCTTTTGCACTAGCCGTAATTTCGCGTTTTATATCGTTGGTAGCATCTTTAACTTGACGCATCCCTTTACCTAAATTTCTAGCAATTTCAGGAATTTTGTCTGCACCAAAAATCATTACAGCCAAAACTATAATAAAAAACATTTCCGAACCTCCAATAAATATAAACATCTTGCAAAGATAAATTATTTACAAATATGAAACATAATTACACACAAAACTTTAAAATTTTCTTAAAGTTTTAAAAAAGCATCATAAAATACATCCTATTTAAAATATTGGCACTATTTTAGTAATCTTATTTTAGATAGAATGCAAAAAATTATACTTTATATGAAACGAAACTATAAAATCATTATTCCTTTAAGCTTAGTATTAGGATTTTTAACCAATTGCAATATTTTTTCGCAAAGAGATGTAGAAAAAGATAAAATATTAATTGCGTTAACAAGAGATGCTTTAACCAAAGCACATTATGCTCCTAAAAAAATTAATGATGATCTATCTCAAGAAATATTTACCAATTATATAGATGCCTTAGATCCAACCAAACGTTTCTTTTTACAAGAGGATATAAAACAATTTGAAGCCTATAAAAACGAAATTGACGATCAAATCAACACCGAAGATTTAACCTTTTTTAAATTAGTTACCGATCGTTTTTTACAACGAAACCGTGAAACAAAAGAATTTTACGCATCTTTATTAGAAAAACCTTTTAATTTTAAAAAAAAGGAATCTATAAATTTAGATTATAAAAAGAAAGCATTCCCAAAAAACAAAAAACAACGCAAAGAATTTTGGCGTAAACAATTAAAATTAAATACACTTAGCAGACTATACGACAAACTGGAGGATGAAAAATCCAAACAAAAAGATAGTGCAGACTACAAACCAAAATCGTTTGCTATTCTAGAAAAAGAATCTAGAGAAAAAGTTGCCGAAAGTATGAAAGAATACTACATTCGTATGAAAGAACTAACCGACGAGGATTGGTTTGCTATGTATATGAATACAATTACCGCTACTTTTGATCCACATACCACCTATTTCTCTCCAAGAATCAAGAAAAAATTCGAACAAGAAATGTCTGGTAAATTAGAAGGTATTGGTGCTAGACTACAAAAAAAAGGCGATTACACTAAAATTATGGGAATTATTTCTGGCGGTCCTGCTTGGCGACAAGGCGAATTAGAAGTTGGCGATATTATCTTAAAAGTTGCACAAGGCGATAAAGAACCTTTAGATATTGTTGGTATGCGATTAGATGATGCTATTGAATTTATCAAAGGTAAAAAAGGAACAGAAGTTAGATTAACCCTTAAAAAAATAGATGGTTCTATCCAAACAATTTCCATTATCAGAGATGTGGTAGAACTTGAAGAAACTTTTGCCAAATCTAGTAAAGTAAATTTTGAAGGAAAAACTTTTGGCATCATACATTTACCTTCGTTTTATATTGATTTTAACGAACAAAATTTCCGAAATTCTGCAACAGATATGGAAAAACAAGTAGAAGAACTTAAAAAAGATGGTGCAGAAGGCTTACTAATAGATTTAAGAAATAACGGTGGAGGCTCCTTAAAAACAGCCATTGAAATTGCAGGTTTGTTTATTGACGAAGGACCTATTGTACAAGTAAAATACGCAAGAGGTAAGGCAAAAATTGATAACGATACCAATAAAAAAATACAATGGAACAAACCATTAGTAATTTTAGTGAACGAACTTTCTGCCTCGTCTTCCGAAATTTTTACCGCAGCTATGCAAGACTACAATCGTGCTGTTATTTTAGGTAGCAAACAAACTTTTGGTAAAGGAACCGTTCAAAGCCTTTTACCATTAAATAATTACTATAATTATTCCAAAAATTTAGGTGCTTTAAAAATGACTATCCAAAAATTTTACAGAATTAATGGTGGTTCTACTCAGCTAAAAGGGGTAAGTTCAGACATTGCAGTTCCTGATAAATACACCTATTTAGAAATTGGTGAAAGAGATGAAGAACATCCATTAGAATGGGATAAAATTAAACCAGCAAAATACAAACCCTTAGATTATTACACAAATTTTAATCAAGTTGTAAAAAACAGTATCGATCGTGTAAACAAAAACGAATATTTTAAATTAATCGACGAAAATGCTAAATGGTTAAAGAAAAATCAAGAGGATAAAACGGTATTTTTAGATTATAAATCCTATGAAAAAGATATTAAAAAACACGAAGACGAAGCTAAAATCTTTAAAAAACTAAAAGATTATAAAAACGACTTGAAATTCGAATCGCTATCCTACGAAGTACCTTTAGTTAAAAAAGATTCTATCTTAGAAAAAAAACGTGAAGTTTGGCATAAAAATCTAAGTAAAGACATTTATGTAGAAGAAGCTTTACGGGTTTTATCCGAACTAAAATATAAAAAAAATGAAATTGCTCTTAAAGGATAAATAATGAAAAAAATAGCAACTGCCTTTTGCTTTTTATTAATTTTTAATGCTTTCGCACAAAATCTAAATCACGGAAAAGTAAAAGCAGATTATTATGCCGAAATTCCGTTTAAGTGGATTAAAGGTAAAATTATAATTCCTGTAGAAATTAACAACAAAACCTATTCGTTTTTATTAGATACTGGAGCACCAAATATTATTTCAAAAAAAATTGCAAAATCCATACAAGCAAAACATCTTAAAAGCATTGTTGTAAAAGATGCAACAGGAAAAAAAGATAGTATGAATATCGTAGAAATTCCGCTACTTAAATTAGGCGAAATTTCTTTTGAAAACACCGCTTCTTTGCAACAAGATAGCACGAATAATCTTATTTTTGATTGCCTAGAAATCGATGGACTTATTGGTAGTAATATGCTTAGAAATTCTATTATACAATTTGATTTAAAACGGAAACTAATTATATTAACCGATTCTAAAAAAAAAGTAAATCTATCTAAAAAAAATGCTTCTAAATTACAATTAATAGGAAAACAAAAACTACCCATTTTTTGGATGAAATTTAAACAAGACCGAAAAGTAAAACTTGCCTTAGAATTTGACTCTGGAAGTTCTAATTTTATTGATATTTGCAATCGTAATTACCACGAATTAAAAAAACAACACGTCTTTAAAAATACCAATGTAAAAACAGCAAATGGCAGTAATACCATAAGTCTATTTGGTCTTGGAGATAAAAAAGAATTGTTTCAATTTACCATTCCAAAAGGAAAAATAAACAATTTTACGTTTAAAAACGCATTGGTTAGCTCCAACGGTGGAAGTTTATCTAAAATAGGTACAAAATTATTACAATACGGAGTTGTAACCATTGATTTTATACATAAAAAATTCTACTTTAACCCATCTAAAAAAGAAGTAGATTTACACGAAAAAACATTTGGATTTAATTTTACAGTAAAAGACAACCAACTTATTATCGGAACGGTTTGGAATGCCAATTTAAAACCAAAAATAGCATACGGAAATAAAGTACTTTCCATAAATGGAATAGATTATACCAATAAAGATATTTGTGAATTAATGCTAGGAAAATCTATTTTAGAACAAGAAAACAAATTACAAATTACCTTTATAAATAAAGACAATAAAAAAACAACACTTTTTATTGAAAAACAGTAAAACAAAATTCTAAAATTTCTCAACAAATTGTGTTACTAAGTATTTTTGTACTTTTGTATTTCTAAAATACAAAAACACATAAAATGAAAGCATATATTTTCCCAGGACAAGGAGCACAATTTACAGGAATGGGTTTAGACCTTTACGAGAAATATCCATTAGCACAAGAACTTTTTGAACAAGCAAATAAAATACTTGGCTTTCCTATTACAGACATTATGTTTGAAGGAACTGCCGAACAATTAAAAGAAACCAAGGTTACACAACCAGCCATTTTTTTACATGCTGTTATTATGGCTAAAGTTTTAGGCGATACGTTTAAACCAAAAATGGTTGCAGGTCATTCATTAGGCGAATTTTCTGCCTTAGTAGCAAATGGCGTTTTATCTTTTGAGGATGGTTTAAAACTTGTTTCTAAACGAGCCTTAGCTATGCAAAAAGCGTGTGAGAAAACCAAAGGAACAATGGCTGCTGTACTAGGATTAGACGATGAAATTGTAGAAAAAACATGTACCGAAATTGACGGAATTGTTGTTGCAGCAAACTATAATTGCCCAGGACAACTAGTAATTTCAGGAGAAATTGAAGCCATAAACAAAGCTTGTGATGTATTAAAAGAAAAAGGAGCAAGACGTGCTTTAGTTTTACCAGTTGGAGGCGCTTTTCATTCGCCTTTAATGGCTCCAGCAAAAGACGAATTAGCAGAAGCTATTAAAAACACTACATTTAACGAACCTACTTGTCCGATTTATCAAAATGTAACCGCAAATGCTGTAACTTCGGCAAAAGAAATTCAAGAAAATGTAATTGCACAACTTACTGCTCCTGTAAAATGGACACAAACCATACAACAAATGATTGCCGATGGAGCAACCGAATTTACCGAAATTGGTCCAGGAAAAGTATTACAAGGGCTAATGCGTAAAATTGACAGAAGTGTAACTGCAAATGCTGCTAGATTACACGAATAAACTAAAAAATATAAAATGAATAAACAAGGTGAAATACTTACCAACATTCACGAAAATATCGGAACAATACAGTTTTCGCATCCTGCAAGTAATTCCTTTCCTAGTGATTTATTAGAACGGCTTATCCAAAATATAAATCGTTTTAATGCCGATAAAAATGTACATATAATCGTTTTAAAAAGCGATGGTGAACGAGCATTTTGTGCTGGAGCATCGTTTGATGAATTGATGGCTGTTTCCACTTTAAGTGAAGGAAAACGATTTTTTATGGGTTTTGCAAACCTTATAAATGCTATGCGAACCTGTAAAAAAATAATTATTGGTCGTGTACAAGGAAAAGCTGTTGGTGGAGGCGTTGGTATAATTTCGGCTTGTGATTATGTTTTTGCTACCGAAAACGCTTCGATAAAATTATCCGAATTAAGTATAGGTATTGGTCCTTTTGTTATTGAACCTGCAGTAGAGCGTAAGATAGGTGTTTCCGCTTTAAGCGAATTAACATTAGACGCAACGCATTGGCAAACAGCATATTGGGCAAATAAAAAAGGTTTATACCAAAAAGTTTTTGAAACTACTCGTGAAATGGATGAATCGGTTTATAATTTGGCCAAAAAATTAGCAAGTTATAACCCTGAAGCCTTAGAAAAAATGAAAACCGTTTTTTGGAAAAACACGGATAATTGGGATACGCTTTTAAGCGAAAGAGCCGAAATTAGTGGTAAATTAGTGCTATCGGATTTTACTAAAAATGCTTTATCTAAATTTAAAAAATAATGAATACTTTTT
>CAYOWM010000096.1:0-6197 GCA_964407635.1 uncultured Flavobacteriaceae bacterium | reverse complement strand
CGAGCTTTAGCAAAGGCATCATCAATTAAAAAATATTCTTGTTCCCAACCTAAAGTAGAAATTACTTTTTTTACATTTTTATCAAAATAGTTACAAACAGCTGTTGCAGCAGCATCTACCTTATGTAATGCTTTTAAAAGAGGCGTTTTATAATCTAAGGCTTCGCCAGTATAGGACACAAAAATAGTAGGAATACAGAGTGTTGTACCATAAATAAAAGCAGGTGAAGTTGGATCCCAAGCAGTATATCCTCTTGCTTCAAAAGTATTTCTAATACCACCATTAGGAAACGATGAAGCATCAGGTTCTTGTTGTACTAATTGTCCACCACCAAATTTTTCAATGGCATTTCCGTTTTCGATTGGTTCAAAAAAAGCATCATGTTTTTCGGCAGTTGTTCCTGTTAAAGGCTGAAACCAATGTGTATAATGTGTTGCACCTTTATTTAATGCCCAATCTTTCATTGCACTAGCAACTTGATCGGCAACTTTTCTATCTATTTTTGTTCCGTATGAAACAGCATCTTGTACGGAATTAAAAGCTTCTTTAGTCATTGATTGACGCATTGCATTAAAGTTGAATACATTTTTTCCAAAATTTTCAGAATGTTTTCCTTTTTCTTTAAACTTTACAGGTTTTCGGTTAAAAGTTTCTTTTAATGCATAAAATCGAATAGTAGCCATTTTAATATATTTTTTAGTTTTACTATGAAAAATAAGGGCAAAGATACTAAAATATTTAATATTTTAAATTTTAACCCTATTTTTTTATGGGTAGTTTTGAAAAATTATTAAATTTTATTGTTGTTACTCGAAATATGTTTATATAATAATATTTTGTACCTTTATACTAAAGTAAAATAATTTTATCATGTCAAAATCCATCTATCTTTTTATATTATTTTTTGTGCTTAGTTTTAAAATTCAAGCACAAAATTATTATTATGAAAAGTACCAACCTTTTAATAAAAATATTCCAACTCCTAAAGAATTTTTAGGGTATAAAATAGGCGAATACCATACAAGACATGATTTAATAGTTTCGTATTTAGAAACCATAACCAAACTTTCCGATAGAGCAACTTTAAAAGTTTACGGTAAAACAAATGAGCATAGAAAATTATTGATGCTTTGTATCACATCGCCAAAAAACCATAAAAATTTAGAGCAATTAAAAGAAAAACATCTTAAAGTTGTCAATCCAAATATTGATGTAAATACCTTTGCAGATTTACCAATTTTTATAAATTTAGGCTTTAATGTGCATGGTAATGAACCTTCTGGATCAGAGGCAGCACTTCTTGCAGCATATACGTTAATTGCTTCTGAAAACTCAAAAATTTTGGCTATTTTGGATAATTCCGTTATTTTTTTAGATCCAACGATAAATCCTGACGGTAGAGATCGCTTTGCAAATTGGGTTAATCGATATAGAGGAGAGCCGTTAATTGCCGATAAGTACGATATTGAACATAACGAACCTTATCCAAGTGGTAGAACAAATCATTATTTATTTGACTTAAACCGAGATTTATTATTAGCAGTACAACCCGAAAGTCAAGCTCGTTTAAAGTGGTTTCACGAATGGTATCCAAATGTAGTTACCGATTTTCATGAAATGAGTACCAATAGTACATACTTTTTTGAGCCAAAGCAACTTTCTGCGTCTTATATTCCTGTTACACCAAAAGAAAATAACAAGCTAAACGATGCTTTTGCTATTGATTTTGTAAAGGATTTTGACAGTATCGGTTCATTGTATTTTACTAAAGAAAAATACGATGCTACCTATCCTGGTTACGGCTCGACCTATGGCGATTTGCAAAGTTCGTTATCTTTATTATTTGAACAAGCAGGTTCAAGAGGTCATATTCAAGAAACACCTACAGGAAACATGCCATTCTCATTTACTATACGTAATCAATATGTTGGTGTTTTTGCAACTATTAAAGCAGCAATAAAAAATAAAAATTTACTGTATTCTTATCAAAATAATTTTTTTAAAAAGGCAATAGATAATGCTAAAAAAAGCAATATAAAAGCCTATGTTTTTGGCGATAATTACGATAAAAATCGGAATAAAGCATTTATAGATTTACTATTAAAGCATAAAATAAAAGTATATAAATTAAATACCGATTTTGCCACAAAGAATTATAATTACAAAAAAGATTATGGTTTTATTGTTCCAACAAATCAAAAAGAATATTTAATGGTTCGCACTATGTTTGAAACGTATAATAAATATCGTGATAGCGTTTTTTACGATGCTTCTGCTTGGTCTGTTTCTAATTTTTATAATATGAAATATGCTTCATTGCAAAAAAATATGGTGCTTGGCAATGAAATTACTTCCGATATTAATCGTGTAAAAATTTCAAAACCAGATAAAAGTGCATACGCTTATTTAATAAAATGGGATGATTATTATGCTCCTGCAGTTTTAAACGAATTACACGAAAATCATATTATTGTAAAAACAGCACTAAAACCAGCAACAACTATAGCAAATAATAAAAAGGTATTTTTTGATAGAGGAAGTTTACTAATTGCTACACAAATACAAAATATAGACAGTGACAAATTATACAAAATCATTTCAAATATTTGTCAGAAATATCATGTACAAGCTTATGGTGTAAAATCAGGGTTTAGCAAAAAAGGAATTGATTTAGGAAGCTCTAATTTTACGACACTTACTAAACCTAAAGCGATGGTTCTTTTTGAAGATGGTGTTTCTTCCTACGAATCTGGCGAAGTTTGGCATCTTTTGGAAAAACGAGTGCAAATGCCAATTGTAAAAGTACCTGTTCGTATATTTTATCGAACTAATTTAGATAGATATAACACTATAATTATGGTATCTGGAAGCTATAAATTATTGAGAGAAAAGGATAAAGAAAAATTAAAAAATTGGATTTCTAAAGGGAATACTCTAATTACAACTAGAACTGCAAGTTCTTGGGTTATTCAAAATAAAATAGTTAATGAAAAATTGATAAAACGAATAAAAGACACCTCTATAGTACGTTTAAATTATGCAGACTCAAGAGGTACAATTGGCAAACAACAAATCGGAGGAGCTATTTTTCAAGTAGATTTAGATATAACACATCCTATAGCATATGGCTACCATGACAAAAAAATTCCTATTTACAAAAACAACCGTGTATTTTTAAAACCAAGTAAAAGCAGGTTTTCAACAGTTGCAAAATATACAGAAAACCCACATATTGATGGTTATGTAACTAAAGAAAACATAGATAATTATATTAAAAAATCCGCAGCAATTATAATAAGTAGAGTTGGCAATGGAAAAGTAGTTATGTTTGCTGACAATCCTAATTTTAGAGGAGCTTGGTATGGCACAAATAAATTATTTTTAAACGCTATCTTTTTTGGATCAATAATAAAAACACCATATTAACCCATAAAATACAACACTATATTTTTTTAGTTAAAACACAGTAAATTAAATTATTAAAAACACGTATTTTACAATTTAATAATCCATACCAAAATAAAACGTTTTGTATTTTTGTAAAATTAAAAAGGTCGTTTGTATATTAACAAACAACCTTTTTATAATTATATAACCTTTTAAATTAATTTAGAATTTAGCAGTAAATCCAATACCAAAAGCTTCTCTAATTTGAAAACCCATAGGATTTGTATTATCATCATAAATTGCTTGAAAAACCAAATTTGTAGAAATATGTTTGTTTACTTGCATAACCAAATTCATGGTATAATCTACATCTACATTTTGAGGTTTATCCAAATAATTTGAATACAAAGCTAATAAATTCTCCATAGAAATATTTTTCATTAAATCTACTTTATAATAACCTCTTAAAGAAGCTCCTAATTCAAAAGCTGTAGTTTTTCCAGGATCTGTACCATAAGCACCAGCAAATTCATCATGAACAATAATATATTTTGCAGCAGCAGGAGAAATATTTACATGTAAATTATCCGATTTTTTCCATTGCATACCAGGACCAGCTTGAAAATATGCAGGTGAAAAGAAATGCGATGTTTTAACACCTGTTTCTTTATCATAACCAGAATCCATTTGCGTTTTCATGTTAAAGTAAAAAGAATAATACCACAATCCTTTTGCTTTTTTACCAACTAAGGAGTTAAATTCTAAACGGTCGTTTGATTTTGTAAATTTAGCATCACCATCATTTTTTAAAGCACCATAATCAAAGATAATTTTGTTGTCCCAAATTAAATCGCCTTTTTTAAGGTTAAAATCATAATTTACTAAAGCGTTTGCAAGAATATTTGCAATACCACCACCAGTCCATTCGTTGTTAAATGCAGATTGGTTAAAAGTTATGGCAACATTACCACCTTTAGTCCATCCGTCTTTTACTTCTTCTTTTTTGTCTTGTGCAAAAGTTAATGTAATTGAAAACACTAAAACAATTGCGAATACTAATTTTTTCATTTTTTCTTAATTTTAAAATTTTTTAAACGGTTGCAAATGTACACATTTTTTTTAATAAGTTATATTGTTGATAATAAACATATTATAAAAATATTTTGTTGTATATATTATGCTTAATAATTAAATTTTTTTTGTAATTTTGATTTATGTTAACAAACGCTAGTAAATATGCAATTCGATCGGTTCTTTTTTTAGCTAAAAACGGAAAAGAAGGAAAAAAATTTAGTTCAAAAGAAATAGCAAAAGAGTTAAATATTCCGTTACATTTTGTTGCAAAGTTGTTACAACCATTGGTAAAAAACGATATAATATCTTCTCTTAAAGGACCAAATGGAGGGTTTTTCTTTACTAAAAACAACGGTAAGAAAAAAGTATGCGATATTATTGAGGTAATAGAAGGAAAAAACATTTTTGATAGTTGCTTTATGGGATTGCCTAGATGTGGTGATGAAAATCCTTGTCCTGTGCACCATATTGTACTTCCTTTTAAAAAGAATTTATTAGAAAAGTTTAATATGCCTTTAACAGAATTTTCTAAAGATATTGATAATTTAGGAACTTTCCTTGTGCTTCCTGCAAAATAATTTTTATAAAATGATAAAAATCATCTTTTTAAGTTTATAGATATTATACCTTTGCCTTAATAAAAGACTATTTAATCTTTTAATAATTATTTATTAACTAAACTCTTTATTTTATGTTATCAAAAAAACAAGCAAGGGCATTTTTTTTAGGAGGAACAGTTGTAACATTTTTAATTTTTATAATGTTAACAGTGTACTCTTTATCTAAAGATCAAGATCAATCACATTCCGAAAACATTACACCTGAAGTTGTTCGAGGAAAACATCTGTGGGAACAAAACAACTGTATGGGATGCCACACATTATTTGGCGAAGGTGGTTATTATGCACCAGAACTTACCAAAGTTGTCGAACGTAGAGGCGAGAATTATATTAAAGCAGCATTAATGTCTAAAACTCCTTGGCAAGTACATGGCAGAAAAATGGTTGCCTATGGTATGAACGAAAAAGATGCAAATGCAATGGTTGCCTTTTTTAAATGGGCAGGAAATGTCAATTTGAACGGATTTGAACATATTGTTTCTCCTTTAGCAAAGAAAAAAAACTAACCAAAATAAAATATCATGAAATATAAATCACAAAAAGTAGCATATTGGTTTTTTGCCTTATCTATGCTGTTATTATCTTTACAATTAGTTTACGGATTTATTATGGGTTTTGCACATGCAGGAATGGATGGCTTACACCAATGGATTCCTTTTAATACTGCAAAAGCAGTACATACCAATTTATTAGTAGTATGGTTATTATCTGGTTTTATGGGAGCAGCGTATTATATTATTCCCGAAGAAGCACAACATGAATTAATTAATGTAAAATTAGCTTTTATTCAATTAATAACTTTAGCTCTTGTAGGAGTTGTAGCTATTGTTGGTTATCACTTTAACTATTGGGAAGGTCGTAAATTTTTAGAAATTCCAAGACCTTTAGATTATTTAGTAGTGGTTAACGTACTTACCTTTTTATATTTAATATTAATGACTTTATGGAAAGGGAAACGTAAAACAACAACAGCTTTAGTTTTATCAATGGGATTACTTTTCGCCGCACTTTTATATTTACCAGGAATGCTCGATTTTGATAGCCAAGTATTAGACTCTTTCTTTAGATGGTGGGTTGTTCACTTATGGGTTGAAGGTGTTTGGGAGTTAATTATGG
>CAYOWM010000095.1:0-6240 GCA_964407635.1 uncultured Flavobacteriaceae bacterium | reverse complement strand
GATGTTGTAGAAAATGTAATTTATGCAGGAGAAGGGAAAAATCATCCAGGATTGTATCGCAATACGCTTTTTATTGCTAATGACGAAATTCATTTTATTAGAAAAGATTTACAAGTAAACGAAAATGAAACGTTGCAAGTTAAAGCACGTATTCGATACAGGCAACCTTTAGAAAAAGCGACACTTTACAAAGTGCAAGATGGTATGTATGTACAGTTTGATACCATGCAATCTGCAATTACCGAAGGACAATTTGTTGCTTGGTATTTAGATGATGAACTGATAGGTAGTGGCGTTATTTCATAAATAGTATATTTGCATTTTATAAAATTAAAAACAACCATTTTAAAAAAGATACGTATGAAATTATTATTTACTATATTATTTTTCCTTTTTATTTATTCGTGTAATAACAATCAAATTAATATCTTAGAACTTCGTGAAGGTACTTTTGAAACGACACTGCCTAAAAAAAATACAAAATCTATAGCTGTACGTACCAAAACGATTCAAATTGAAACGTATAATGGTAAAAAAGATACTTTTGCAATAAAATGGCTCAATAATTTTGAGTATGAATTGCTAAAGATTCATCCAAAATCAAGCCTAGACAGTATTCCATTTATGGTAAAAATAACAAAATTATCGCATAATGGTTATTCGTTTAAAGCACATTATAAAGGAAATAAATACATACAAAAAGGAAAAGCAATAAAACTAACTATAAAATAAAATAATATGGAAATATTTTTTCACATCGAAACTTGGGTAGCACTACTAACCTTAGTGTTTTTGCAAATAGTGTTAGGTATAGATAACATCATTTTTATATCTATTGCAGCAAGTAAATTACAAGATAAAATTCGAAAAAAAGCGATTACTATCGGAATGATAATCGCAATGGTATTACGAATTTTATTGCTATTTGCAATTACGTCTTTAACAGCACTAAAAAGACCATTTTATACTATTCATAGCGACTATTTTAATATTGGTGTTAGCGGTCAAGCCTTAATTTTATTTTTAGGAGGAATTTTTCTATTATACAAAAGTGTAGATGAAATCCACGAAAAAATTGAAGGAATTGAACACAATGAAGGAACCGATAACACAAAAAAATCAGCAAGTTTCGGAGCAGCAATCGTACAAATTTCTTTAATTAACGTAGTGTTTTCATTTGATTCAATCTTAACAGCAATCGGAATGACAAATGGCGTTGTAGGAGCATTTACAATTATGGTTGTTGCGGTTGTAATTTCGGTAATTATAATGATACTTTTTGCTAATCCTGTAAGCAACTTTGTAAGTAAACATCCAACCATACAAATGCTAGGATTGTCGTTTTTAATTCTAATTGGTTTTATGTTAATTGCCGAAGCAGCACATATGTCGCATGCAGAAATATTTGGTCAGAAAGTTGGCGTAATTCCTAAAGGATATTTATATTTTACCATTGCATTTTCACTAGTTTTAGAGTTTATGAATATGAAAATGAGAAAGAAACAGCAAAATTAAAAAAAGTAAATTAAAACATTACAAAATAACAAATAACTATATATTTGCAATCTTAAAAAAAGAGGTTCTTACAAATGATAAACAGAAGACATATTCGTATAAAAGTAATGCAAAATGTATATGCATTTATGCAATCTAAAAACGACGATATAAAAAGACAAGAAAGTTATTTATACTTAGGCATAAATAAATTATACGAATTGTATATCATTCAGACAAATTTACTTATTAGCATTCAAAAATTTGTAAAAAAACGATTAGAAATTTCCAAAACAAATCGCGTTTCAAAAAATATAAACGAACAGGGTTTTACAAATATTATAAACAATAAATTGTTAGAAAAGTTTTCGGGTAATTTTGATTTTAACGAATTTACACAAAACAAAAATTTAAACATTTGGAAAGATAAATCGGAATACGTGCAATTACTTTGGGAGGAAATTTTAGAATCCGAATATTTTGGAAAATATAATGAAAATGCAAATCCTACTTTTAAAGACGATAAAAATTTTATTGTAGATGTTTTTAAACGAATTATTGCTCCAAATGAAAAATTAATCGACTTTTACGAAAGTGAACATATTGGTTGGGTAGATGATTTACCTTTTGTAAATACACAAATTGTAAAAGACATCAATCGTTTAAAAGAACACAGTACTTTTGTTTTAGACACTATATATAAAGATGAAGATGACCGAGAATTTGTACGAAAATTATTCACAAAAACAGTATTGCATTTTACCGATTACGATGCAGATATTGATGAACTAACACCAAATTGGGAATTTGACCGAATTGCTCAAATAGATTTAATTTTAATTAAATTAGGTATTGCTGAGCTTTTATTTTTCCCAAGTATTCCAACAAAAGTTACTATTAACGAATATATTGAATTATCTAAAGACTATTCATCTGATAAAAGTAGCACATTTATAAACGGAATTTTAGATAAATTATCCAAAAAATACACCAAAGAAGAAAAAATTAAAAAAATAGGTAGAGGATTATTATAATTATTTATACTTTTGAACTCTAAAATTTTTATTAACTATTAAATATTACATAATCATGAAAAAAATTTCCATTTTAGTATTGGCTATTTTTGCAATCACATTAACTTCTTGTAAAAAAGAAGATGCAACCGCAAAAATAAAAGCTGAAAATTTAAAAAACGCACAAAAAAAAGTAGTTGCAAATCGAGTAGATGCTCCTGTAATGACTTTTGAAGAAACGGTACACGATTTTGGTACTATTGAAGAAGGAGTACTTGCCGAAACAAAATTTAAATTTACCAATACAGGTAAATCGGATTTAATTATTACTAATGTAAAAGGTAGTTGTGGTTGTACCGTTCCTTCAAACTGGAAAAAAGAACCAATCAAACCAGGTGAAACTAGTGAATTTACTGTAAAGTACAACTCTAAAAACAGACCAAACAAAATAAACAAATCGGTAACTATTACCTGTAACACAAATAAAGGTAAAGAAGTTGTTAAAATTACAGGTTTTGTAAATCCAGATCCTGAAGCAGAAAAGAAAAGAGCAGAACAACGTAAAAAAAGAGCAGAAGCTGCAGCAAAACGTAGAGCAGAACAAGCTAAAAACGGTGTAAAACAAGCTCCTAAAAAAGCAATTTCAATTAACAAAAAATAAACTACATGAGTTTAAGCATATTTTTACAGTCTGGTAGTTTTGCAGAAACCTTACCATACATCATTTTAATGTTTGGTATAATGTATTTCTTTATGGTTCGTCCGCAAATGCAACGGCAAAAAAAAGAAAAGCAGTTTCGTACAGCACTAAAAAAAGGCGATAAAATCGTAACAACTAGCGGAATTCACGGTAAAATAGTAGAGTTTAACGACAAAGATAACACATGTACTATTGAAACTGGTGCAGGTAAAATTAAATTTGAACGCTCTGCAATTTCCTTGGAATTAAGTAAAAGATATCTTAAACCGATAGCAAAAAAATAATTTTATAGTTCAAAACACTATATGTAAAAGACTGCCTTATATTTGGCAGTCTTTTTTTTGTTAAAAAGATGTTATTAAGTATAAAAATATTTGCCATTTTACAATGTAGATTGCCGTATTTTTGTAAAATAAAAACTATAAAAAATGGTACAAGAAACTAATTACGAAAAAGAACTTGCTTTTCAAGCAGATCGCAGACGTGCAACAGTTGAATTTATTAAAAATATTTCAGACTTATGGTATGAAAAATCTGTTGAACTAGTTATTTTTCGTAACCAACTAATCGACCGAAATGTTAGTGAAATTTTAAATTTAATTGAATATGCAGTGGAATTTGTTCAAAAACCAATTTCAATATTCGATGCTTTAGAAATATCCAGAGCAATTTTGCAATTAGATTTGCCACCTTCTAAATTAGATATTGGGAAACTTGCTTTTGAATATCATTTAAACGATGAAAATTTTGAAAACACCACGGCTTTTATCCAAAACAAACTAAAACATGCAAACGAATCTAAAGAAATAAAACCAAAGGATGTGGTACTTTATGGTTTTGGTAGAATTGGTAGATTACTTGCACGTGAATTGATGACTAAAACAGGAAAAGGAAAACAAATGCGTTTACGAGCAATCGTAACTCGTGGTGAAATTACACCTGTAGTTTTAGAAAAACGAGCATCTTTATTACGAAATGATTCCGTTCACGGAGACTTTTTAGGAACTGTACAAACCAATTTTGATAAAAAAGCCTTAATAATTAATGGTACAACGGTATATTTAATTTCCGCAGCAAAACCAGAGGATATTGATTATACTACTTATGGCATAAATAACGCTTTGGTAATTGATAATACAGGTGCTTTTAGAGATAAAGAGGCTTTATCAAGGCATCTTTCGTGTGTTGGAGTAGATAAAGTATTGCTAACAGCTCCAGGAAAAGGAGTTCCTAATATTGTACATGGTGTAAACCATAAAGATTACGATATAAACTCTGTAGATATATTTTCTGCAGCATCGTGTACTACCAATGCAATTGCTCCGATTTTAAGTGTTATTGACGATAGTTTCGGAATTGAAAACGGACACCTAGAAACTATTCACGCCTATACAAATGACCAAAATTTAGTAGATAATATGCACAAAAAATACCGTAGAGGTCGTGCAGCAGCACTAAATATGGTAATTACCGAAACAGGAGCAGGAAAAGCCGTTTCTAAGGCATTACCTGCTTTAGAAGGAAAATTAACTTCTAACGCAATTCGTGTGCCAGTACCAAACGGATCACTTGCGATTTTAAACTTAAAATTAGTTAATTCTGCAAGTGTAGAAGCGGTTAATTCTGTTATGAAAAAATACGCCTTAGAAGGCGAACTAGTCGAACAAATAAAATATTCATTAGATCACGAATTGGTTTCAAGCGATATCGTAGGTTCAACAGCTCCTTCTATTTATGATAGTAGAGCTACTATCGCAACAGAAGACGGAAAAAACATTATTGTATATATTTGGTATGATAACGAATATGGTTACTCTAATCAAGTAATGCGTTTAGCAAAATATATTTCTAACGTACGACGATATACCTATTATTAAAATATGAATAGTATTTTAAACGACATAAAAAAAGGCAACGTCAAACCCATTTATTTTTTAATGGGTGACGAAGCCTTTTTTATTGATAAAATAAGTAATTATATCGAAAAAAGTATCCTTTCGGAAGAAGAAAAAGGATTCAATCAAATGGTTGTTTACGGAAAAGATACTTCTGTAAAAGACATTATTTCAAATGCGAAACGTTTTCCGATGATGGCAGAAAAACAAGTCATTATTGTAAAAGAAGCACAACATTTATCTAGAAATATAGAAGAGTTGGCAGCTTATGTAAGTAATGTACAACCAACAACCGTTTTAGTAATTTGTTACAAATACAAAAAATTAGATGGTCGTCGTAAATTAGCAGGTTTAATTAAAAAAAATGGCGTTCTTTTTGAAAGTAAAAAATTGTATGACAATAAAGTTGCCGATTGGATAAAAACCGAATTAGCACAAAAAAAATACAAAATAGATCCTATTGCGGCAGAAATGCTAGTTAATTTTTTAGGAAATAATTTAAGTAAAATAGCAAATGAATTAGAAAAATTAAGCATTGTTCTGCCAAAAGAAACCTTAATTACACCAACCGATATTGAAGTAAACATTGGAATTAGTAAAGACTATAATATTTTTGAATTCCGTAAAGCAATTAGTACAAAAAATGTGGTAAAAGCAAACGAAATTGTAAACTATTTTAACCATAATATAAAGGATAATCCGTTAGTGCTAACCTTAGGCTCTTTAGGTGATTTGTTTACTAAAATTTTGTTGTTGCATGGATTAAAAGATAAATCCCAACAAAATGCAGCACGAAAATTAGGTGTACACACTTTTTTTGTACGGGAATATTTTGATGCTGCACGAAATTATCCTATGCGAAAAGTATCGCAAATTATTTCGTATATTCACGAAGCAGATATGAAAAGTAAAGGACTCGGAGCAAGTAATTTTGCTCAAAAAGATATTTTAAAAGAATTGCTTTTTAAAATTTTGCATTAAAAATGGAGGATTGTTAAAATAATTCAATAAAGATTTTGTATTTTATTTGATATAAAATACCTGTATTGATGATAGGCTTTAGCAACGATTTGAATATAGTGCGTTTGGCATTTCAACGCTCCAAATTTTCAATTTACTATTATGTTTATTTATTGCT
>CAYOWM010000094.1:5145-6250 GCA_964407635.1 uncultured Flavobacteriaceae bacterium | reverse complement strand
CTAAAAATATTAAAGTTATGGATTTACAATTAACAAAATTAGAACTAATTGAAATGCTTTTAAATACGAAAAGAGAAACCGTATTAGAAAAAGTAAGAACACTTTTAGAAACCGAACAAGATGATTTTTCATTAACTGAAAAACAATATAAAATTATTGATAAACGCAGAGAAAATTACTTAAATGGTAACGGAAAATCATTGAGTTGGGAACAAGTAAAACAAAACGCATTAAAAGCAATATCTTGAAATACAAATTAATAATTAGAGACGAAGCCGAATTAGAAATTATTGAAGCATCTGTATATTACGAAAAGCAACAAACAGGATTAGGTAAGCGATTTTTGATACATTTACAAACGTATTTTGATAGAATACAAACTTATCCAAAGCATTTTATATTAAGCGAAATCCATATCGTGAAGCATTTATCAAAAAGTTCCCTTACTTGATTATTTACGAATTAATAGAAAATAAAGTAATTGTTTACTCTGTTTTTAATACCTATCAAAATCCGATTAAAAAACCATAATTGAATAATCCACGCAAACCAAATCCAAATTTTTGCAAAAAATCACCAGCTCCCGTACGATTGTATCGTGTGGTATTTTTTACCGCTCCCGCACGAAAACCATAGTCGCTTTTGTGCGATTGCATTGCGTAGCGTTATAGAAAATCACAGAACCAAATTTTTTATTATCTTTGCTTGAGGAGAGGATTATATTTGTAGTTCTGCAGTTGACTATTCAGATGAAAAGGCTTAATTGATGATTTTTTAGATTTTTGTAATGATAAATGATAAAGGTGCAAGTTCGTTATATCTACAAAATAAAAAGATTGAATTGATTGAGTTGTTATACAAATTGCAGATTGCTTATTTGACAAAAATAGCTCGTTAGTTTTAGTAAATTGATTAGTTGGCACTCGTAATGACTGGTATATTAGAACCATTAAAACATTGTTACATTAGAACCATTGTTACATTAATTTAAGCAAATAAAAAAGTCTATAAAATTCAAAAAAAAGTATCTTTGTAACAATAACACGATAAAAACTCATCACTCATCACTCATAACTCATCACTCATCACTCATCACTCACTTTTC
>CAYOWM010000094.1:0-5135 GCA_964407635.1 uncultured Flavobacteriaceae bacterium | reverse complement strand
TTCCTTTTTTTAGGATTTATTTTTGGTGGCATAAATGTGCTTTTTTTGTTTACTAATTTTATGTCAGACGAATATCACGGATTAATTACTTTTTTATTATCCTCAGCAGCAATACTATTACCGTTGATTGTCTTTGGTATGCAGAGTTCGGTAATAAAATTTTATTCAACCTATTCGTTAAAATCCGATAAAGATGCTTTGTTAAGTTTTTCGTTATTTATTCCGTTATTGATAATTATTCCTATTTCTATATTCGGCATTTTATTTTACGAACATATTTCGGTTTATATTTCTAAAACAAATAAATTGATTAAAAACTACACGTATTTAATCTTTTTAGTCGCTATTTTTATGGGATATTTTGAGCTTTTTTACGCTTGGAGTAAAGTAAAAATGCAAACCGTTTTTGGCAATTTTATTAAAGAGGTATTTCATCGGATTGGTGTAACCATATTGTTATTGTGTGTGCATTATAAATTCCTAACCGAACATCAATTTATTTACGGAGTTGTTATCGTATATGGTTTGCGAATGTTTTTTATGCTTTTTTATTCCTTATCTATTTATACGCCAAAATTAACTTTTAAACTGGTAAAAAATTACAAAGAAATTTTAAAATATGCTCTGTATATCATCCTGTCAGCCTCTGCAGGAGGAATTTTATTGGAAATAGATAAATTTATGATTCCGCAAATTGAAATCGGAATTGAAAAAGTTGCCTATTATTCGGTTGGTGTTTATATTGCTTCGGTTATTAGCATTCCTGCACGAGCAATGTTGCAAATAGCAACGCCAATCACAGCTAAAGAGTTAAATAATAATAACCTTACGGAAGTACATAAACTTTACAAAAACAGTTCTATTAATTTGCTGTTAGTTGGAGGGCTATTATTTTTACTAATCAACTTAAATATTTTCGATTTATACCTCTTAATTGGAAAAGCAAAGTATGCAACAGGTATTACAGTTGTTTTATGGTTGTCTTTTGCCGAATTATTTAAACTTTCGTTAGGTACAAACACTGCAATTTTAGCAAATTCAAAATATTATAAAATTTATTTTTACTTTTCCTTTTTAATGGCTTTTAGTGTAATTGTTTTAAACGATATTTTAATTAAAAAAATGGGTACAAACGGAGCGGCACTATCCACTTTATTAGTTGTGGTTGTTTACGGATTTGTACGAATTTTTTACATTAAGTTTAAAATGAAAATGCAGCCTTTTACTAAAAAAACAGTATTCACTTTAGTGTTAATTTTTATATTTTTTAACGTGTTTTCTTTTTTTAAATTTACTGTACAACCAGTATTTAGTATCCTTTTAAAGTCTGTAATTATTACCATTTTATATACCTTTGTAATTTATAGATTAGAGCTATCCAAAGAAATAAACACACAAATTAAAAATATTTACAAGCGAATTTTATGAAAAAGCCAATCCGATTTTTACTAATTGCTTTTTTGTTTTTGTTACTAATTTTAGTTAGAGCAAAGTCTAGTAGTTGGTTTTACGATCCGTTTATCGAATATTTTAAAAACGATTATTTATATAAAGGAATTCCTGATTTTGATTTGACAAAATTACTACTTCATATTTTGTACAGATATGTACTTAATACAAGTATTTCTTTAGCAATTATATATTTATTTTTTAAAGGTAAGTATCTTAAATTTTCTTTGTGGTTTTACAGCTTAGCATTTGTAGTATTGGTGTTTTTTCTGATAATCGTTTTGCAATTTTTAGCTACTTCCGATTACAAATTACTGTTTTATATTAGACGATTTTTAATACATCCTATATTTGTATTGCTGTTGATACCAGCTTTTTTTCAGAAAACTAGAATGACAGAGTAATGAACTCTACAAAACATCTAAAAACGAAACCATTAGTTTGCTTAGTGTTTTTTCGGCAGATTTTGCTGCTTTTTGTACTTCATCGTGCGAAACAGCTTCTACAATTCCTGCAACGCCCAAATCGGTAATTACCGAAATTCCAAAGCACGTCATATTCATGTGTTTGGCTACAATAACTTCTGGTACAGTACTCATACCAACACAATCAGCACCTAAATAACGAACCATTCCATATTCGGCAGGAGTTTCAAAAGTTGGTCCTTGTAATGCCATATAAATTCCTTTGTGTATTTTTACATTTTGATTCTTTGCTACTTTTTCCATAGTAGCAATCATATTATTATCGTAGGCATCGTGCATATCTACAAAACGAGGTCCAAAACGTTCGTCGTTTGTTCCATGTAACGGATGTTCAGGCATCATGTTAATATGATCGGTAATAATCATTAAATCACCAACTTTAAAATTTGCATTAACACCACCAGAAGCATTAGAAACAATTAGTTTTTCTGCTCCTAAATATTTAAAAACACGAATAGGAAAGGTTACATCTTGCATTTTCCAACCTTCGTAATAATGAAATCTGCCTTGTTGTACAATTACTTTTTTACCAGATATTGTTCCGAAAATTAAATTTCCGCTATGACCAGCAACGGTAGAAACTTTAAAATTAGGTATATCTTTATAAGCAATCTTTTTTTCAATATCAATAACATCTACTAGATTTCCTAAACCAGAACCTAAAACGATTGCATATTCAGGATTATTACATCCGTTTTCTTTTAAAAATTTAACGGTTTCTTGTACTTTGTTCCACATATCTCTTTATCTTGGTATTAAAACTTTCTTTAAAATTTAAAAATTCAGTTTGTATTGGTAAATAGTAAATTTTCAAATCACTGTTTACAAAGGTACGAACATAATCTTTTTCGGTTGTAAGAATTATCTTTTTTTCTGCGGAAATGTTAATAAATTCTTTTTCAATTTTCTGAAGGTCTTTTTCGGTAAAATTATAATGATCTTTGTATTTTATATGTTTAAAAGTAATGGATTCTTTTTTTAAAAATTCGGTTAACGGATTGGTATTTGCAATTCCTGTTACTAATAATATACTATAATTTTTCAGTTCCTTTAAAGCAATTTTATTGGATTTTCCGATAACTTTTTCTGCATAAGCGATTTTAGTAAAATAAGCAGTTTGGGTTAATTCTAAATTTAATTTTTGAGTAATTTTAAACTGTTCTGCTTCGGATAAATTATCAGGACATTTGGTAACGATTACTATTTTTGCACGTTTTGCTCCTGCGATATTTTCACGTAAATCACCGCTTGGCAACATCGAATCTTCTGTGTATATTTTGTGATGTGCCGTTAGTAAAATGTTAAATCCTGCTTGTACTTTTCGGTGTTGGTACGCATCGTCTAGCAAAATAATTTCTGGTGGATTTTTCAGCTTTTTTAATTGCTGTATTCCGTTTACACGATTGCTATCTACCGCTACGAGTATATCGGTAAATTTACGATAAAACTGAAAGGGTTCATCGCCAATTTCTTTTGCCGAACTGTTTTTATTTGCCAGTTTAAACCCTTTGGTTGAGCGTTTGTAACCACGACTTAAAACCGCAATTTTATAATCCTTTTTTAGTAAACGAATTAGGTATTCAATCATTGGAGATTTGCCAGTTCCTCCAACACTTAAATTACCTACAACAATTGTCGGAATGTCAAATCTAACCGATTTTAACGTGCCATTATCGTACATTTTATTGCGAATGGCTACAATTTGTTCGTATAAAACGGAAATTGGTTTTAGTATTTTTCGTGCTTTACTCATTCTAGGCAAAGATACACTATTTGAATGTATCGTATTTCTAGAAAAAAGATAAAATTGTAAATAGTGTCAATCCAAAAAGGAGTATCGCACTGAATTTTAATAAAAAAGTTGTTTTATTTTTAACCATAAATCGAATGCTAATTAGTGTAAAAACAACTTGTGCAAGTAAAAACGGAATGGTTAATAATTCACGAAAAACACCTATAATTGTATAGTCTATTTTAAAATAATCTATAATAAATAAGATTATAAAAAAAGATACAATTACAAAGTTAATTCTTTGTAATTGTAGTGCTTTATTTTTTATGTTTGTTTCCATATTATCTTGCTGTAATATCACCAGAGCCAATAATTTTTGTAGTTTCATATGCTGGATTTCCGTAGAATACAATATCACCAGAACCAATAACTTTAGCATC
Source organism: uncultured Flavobacteriaceae bacterium (assembly GCA_964407635.1). GTDB lineage: Bacteria > Bacteroidota > Bacteroidia > Flavobacteriales > Flavobacteriaceae > S010-17. The sequence continues at coordinate 1,029 of CAYOWM010000094.1, read as the reverse complement.
AATTTTTGCGTCTGCATATACTGTTGCATCACCAGAACCTGTTACGATTACTTTTACATTGTTTGTTTTTAGTGCTTTACTTACAAAATCACCAGAACCTGTTATGCTTGTGTTTAATTCTGCTGAATTTCCTGTTATGGTAATATCACCAGAGCCTGAAATTTTTGAAGTTACTTTGTCTGCATCAATATCTAAATTAATATCACCAGAACCTGAAAGTTTCGTTGTAAAATCATCGGTTTTTATAGTGTTTTTACTAATAATATCGCCAGAACCGTTTAAAATAACTTCCTCTAAATCGGCAAACGGAACGGTAATATAGATTCCTTTTTTGGTTTTTAGATTAATATTTTTTTCTAGTTTTATTTTTAATCGACCGTTATTAGATTCTACAATAATGTACTTCATTAAATTATCTTCTGCTTTTATAGAAATATTTCCTTCTGTTCCTGCTACTAGAAACACATCAAAAAATCCAGAGACAATAACCGATTCGTAATCATCTGTTTTAATTGTTTTTGTAATGACATTTCCGTTACCTTTAATTGTTTTGTTAAACCATTGTGCGTTTACTTGTATGCTAATGCTTAAAATTGCTAATAAAATAATTTTTTTCATGGGTATAATTTTAGTTTGTTATTAATTTAATTCCTCCGTAATCGGAGTCTATTTTTATTTTTGAATTACTTGTTTTGTCGTTTAAATAGCCTTGATAATGTTTGCTAGTTGTTTTACTATTCTTTTTTGTGAAGGTAAAATTTCCTTCGTATTTAATACTTCCATAAGATACGTCTAAATCTATTAAAGTTGAAGTGTTTTGATCAATTCCTACTTTAATACCTGTATAATCGGAATTAATTGTAACACTTTTAAAATTTGGTTGTACTTGTTCAATACGTAGCGAACCGTAATCAGTATCTACGTCTAATTCTTTAAATATTTTACCAAATTGCATGGATAAATAATCGCCTTCGCCAATAATATAGTTTGCATTTTGTATGCTTAATTTTCCGTAATCGCAATTGTATT
>CAYOWM010000093.1:0-6250 GCA_964407635.1 uncultured Flavobacteriaceae bacterium | reverse complement strand
TTATCGCTCCGTATTTTAAAGATGAATCTAAAAATATTGGTATTGCTAGAGCAAAATCTGCTTTTTCAAAGCTGAATATAAAAATAGATTCGAATAAAGTAGAATACAAATCCAAACTCGTTACTTTTTACAAAGAAGCAAAAACGAAACCCTTTTCAGGAACCGAATTTAATTGGCTAACACGAAATGAAAATATAGTACAAGTTAAAGATAAAACTATCATTTATTTTCCTACAAATTCAACAAAAAAAGTACAAAATGCCAACATTTCAAAATATCTTAACGATGTTGCCAAAAGTGTGAAAGGTACATCTAAAAAAATTATCCTTTCTGGGCATTCCGATAGTAGAGGAAATGCTGTAATCAACAAAAAATTAGCATTAAACAGAGCAAATTCCATTAAAAAAGAATTGATTCTTTTAGGTGTAAATAAAAACAATATTAGCGTTATTTCTTTTGGAGAAGAAAAACCAATTGCCGATAATTCTACAAAAGAAGGACAACAAAAAAACAGACGTGTAGAACTTGAAATAAAATAATACAAACCTTAAAAAACAAAAATAATATGTTACTTATCATACAAAACAACTGTAATTGCGACGATTTTATTTGGCTATGGCCATTACTACTAGCTTTCCTTTTAGGAATAATTCTTGGTTGGTTATTAAAACACTTATTAGGTAATGATAATTCGGATTCAGACAAAATAAAAAAATTAGAAGCAGAATTAAACGAGTGCCAAAACAATTTAAAAACAAAAAGCGAAGTACAACCAATTGAAAAAGCAGCAATAACAAGTACCAATGTAAAAACAGAAACGCAACTAGTTGCTTCTAAAACAGAAATACAAAAAGATAATTTAACCAAAATAGAAGGAATTGGACCAAAAATTCAAGGACTTCTATACGATGCCGAAATTTATACTTGGCAAAAATTATCGGAAACTGCTACAGAAACTTTAGAAAAAATATTAGCAGATGCTGGACCAAGATACAGAATGCACAAACCAAAAACTTGGGCAAAACAAGCTGGATTAGCTGCAAAAGGCGAATGGGAAAAATTAAAAAAATGGCAAAATGAGTTAAAAGGAGGTTTATAATACATATAATTTGTGGTAAAATAATTATGTACGTAAAAGGTTGTCTTAAAAAACAACCTTTTTTTATACACATCAAGCAACAATAATTCAACAAAAAAATGTACTTTTGAAAAATAAAAATAACCAAATTTTATGAAATTATTACAAAACAAAAACGTTATTATTACAGGTGCTACAAGAGGTATCGGTAAAGGAATTGCACAAGTTTTTGCAAAAAATGGAGCAAACATTGCATTTACATATAGCTCATCAATAGATGCTGCAAACCAATTAGAAAAAGAACTAACAACACTTGGCGTAAAAGCAAAAGGCTACCAATCCAACGCTGCAGATTTTAACGCAGCACAAGAATTTGTTGCAGAAGTACATAAAGAATTTGGCAGTATTGATGTATTAATCAACAACGCAGGAATTACAAAAGACAACCTTTTAATGCGCATGAGCGAAGCAGATTTTGACAAAGTTATTGCCATAAATCTAAAATCCGTTTTTAACTTAACCAAAGCAGTAATCAGACCAATGATGAAACAACGAAACGGTTCGATAATAAATATGAGTTCTGTCGTTGGTGTAAAAGGAAATGCAGGACAAGCAAATTACGCTGCATCTAAAGCAGGAATTCTTGGCTTTACAAAATCTGTAGCTTTAGAATTAGGCTCAAGAAATATTCGTTGTAATGCCATTGCTCCTGGGTTTATCGAAACGGAAATGACTGCAAAATTAGACGAAGCAACGGTTGATGGATGGCGTAAAGCAATTCCGTTAAAAAGAGGTGGAAGCCCAGAAGATATTGCAAACGCATGTATGTTTTTAGCAAGTGAACTATCAGGATATATAACAGGACAAACCCTTAATGTAGATGGTGGAATGCTAACCTAAAAATGGCACACTTATTGATTTTAACATCACAAACAATAAAACCTTAAATAAAATGAAACACATTTTCATAACGATATTTTTTTTATTGGTAACAAGTATTAGCCAAAGTCAAAACCTAGTAACCGATACTTTTGAAATTTATCTAAATGATTATCAAGTAAGTGAAGTGAATATTTCAAAAGGAATGTACATGACACAAAACAAACAATATTTTTACGAAGGACAAGTAGAAGTTACAAATATAGACACCAATAAAACAAAAATGTACTCATTTTATTTTTCAACTTGGGATAAAAAATTCAAAGAATTTATAGTTAAAGATGCCAAATTTTTAGATATATCACCTGATTTTACCTTCACAGACAATACTACCATAAAATATACAAACGATAAAGGAGAAGAAATTTCGTACACCTTAAAAAATACAAAAAATGAGGAAATGACAATTCTATCGTGTATGTTAATTTGGTTAGAAAATTTTAAAACAGAAAAGTAAAATTTACAGGTAATTATTCATTTAAAATCTTATTTTTGTTTTTAATAACGCAAGTGAAATTTAAATGAATAACAATTTAATTTTATACATACTATTAGCAGCAGTAATATCCATATTACTCGCTGCTTTTCAATATATATATAAAGGTAAAAATAAAACCAATTGGATGCTATTCTTTTTGCGAAGTTTTTCCATATTTGGAATACTTTTACTTCTAATCAACCCCAAATTTCATAAAAAAGAACACTACTTAGTAAAACCAAAATTAATTCTACTAAGCGACAATACCAATTCGATAAAATCTGTTTCGACCATTGACCTCAACACAAAAATAACTAGTTTAAAAAACAATAAAAACTTACAATCAAAATTTAAAATAGAAAGCTATTGCTTTACCAACGATATATTAAAAAAAGATAGCCTTGATTTTAAAGGAACACAAACAAATATTTACAACTCCTTAAAAAATATTCAAACCCTTTTTGAAAAAGAAATTGCACCAATACTACTATTTACCGACGGAAACCAAACAAACGGAACAACATACAAATATTTAAAACTAAAAAATGAAGTATATCCAATAATTATCGGTGATACAGCCCAATATCAAGATGTAAAAATAACACAATTAAACACCAATACATATGCGTATTTAAAACACAAATTCCCTGTTGAAATATTTACAAATTACCAAGGAAAAAGCAACAATATTCCACTTAATATAACGGTAAAAGAAGGAAAGGCAACCGTTTTTTCTAAAAAAATTACCCTAGGAAAAAACAAAAATTCTAAAGAAATATCTTTTTACATTCCTGCTTCAACAGTAGGAATACACTATTACACAGCACATATTTCTAATTTAAAAAACGAAAAAAACACCAAAAACAACACCAAAAAATTCACCGTAGAAGTACTTAACGAACAAGCTAAAATTGCACTAATTAGTGATATTACACATCCTGATATTGCCATGTTAAAACGAGCTATTGAAAGCAACAAACAACAGAAAGTAATTCTAAAAAAACCAACCGATAATGTAGATTTAAGCAACTATAAAATGGTTATTTTATACCAACCAAATGCCAAATTTTCAAAACTATTTTCTCAAATTAAAAAAAATGAAAAAAACAGTTTTATTTTTACAGGAACACATACCGATTGGAATTTCTTAAACAACAACCAATCTATTTTAAAAAAAGAAATCCTCTCTAAAAACGAAAACTACCTTGCAAATTATAATAACTCCTTTAGTACATTTTTAACCGAAGATATTAACTTTAACAACTTCCCTCCTGTTCAAGACAAATTCGGTGAAATTACTTTTTCCGCACCATTCGAAACATTACTTTGGCAACAAATAGGAAATTTCACCACCAAATCACCTTTACTTGCGGTAAGCGAAAACAACAAAGTTAGAACCAGTTTTTTCTTTGGTGAAAATATTTGGCGTTGGCGTTTAAACAGTTTTTCAGAAAATAAATCCTTTACCGAATTTGATACCTTCATTCAAAAAAATATACAATATTTATCCAGTTCAAAAACAGGAAATTATTTAGAAATTGAAGCAAAAAGAAAGTATTTTGCCAATGAAAATATTACTATAAAAGCAAAAATATACGATGCAAATTATATTTTTGACCACAAAAAACAACTTTGGATTTCTATCCTTAATAATAAAACTAAAAAACAGATAAAATATCCTTTTTCCTTAAAAAATAACCATTTTGAAAGTACTATTTCGGATTTACCAAAAGGAAAGTATCAATTTACCGTTTACGATTCCGAAAAGACACAAAAAAAATATGGCAGTTTTACCATTTTAGACTATAATATAGAGCAACAATTTATTGGTGCAAACAAAAAAGATTTAGAGCAACTTGCAAACAACAATAACGGAAAAGTTTTTTATCCTAATCAAATAGAAAAATTAATTCAAACCATATTAGATAATCCAAAATATAAAAGTATTCAAAAATCAAAAGACACTAAAATTCCGTTAATCGATTGGAAATGGCTTTTATCTATCATAATCACATTGCTATCTACAGAATGGTTTTTAAGAAAATACAAAGGACACTTATAACAGTTATCATAAAACCATATTTTTCTGTAACTTTTCATCCAAAAAATCGACACATAATCAAACATTTAAACTAATTTAATGAAAAATCAAAACCCACAATTACCAAAATTTCCAAAAGGAATATTTGGCTTAGTAGTAATCGGAATTATCGCCTTAATTTTTATTTCAAAATCAACCGTAACTATCGGTGCTGGAGAACGAGGCGTTTTATACCGTACCCTTTCAGGAGGAGTTGTAACAGATAAAGAGCCATTAGACGAAGGATTTCATCTTGTGCTACCTTGGAACAAAGTATATAAATACGAAGTAAGACAACAAGAATTATTCGAACATATGAAAGTATTATCGTCAAATGGTTTGGATATTAATTTAGATGCTTCTGTATGGTACAAACCAAAAGAAAAAGAATTAGGTCAATTACACCAAAGTATCGGTAGAGATTATTTAGATCGTGTTATAAAACCAGCTATTCGCTCTGCCACAAGAAGTGTTGTTGGACGATACACACCAGAACAAATATACTCCTCAAAAAGAGATATCATACAAAATGAAATAGATCACGAAACCAAAAAGATTTTAAGTAATAAACATATTGAACTAATTTCAGTTTTAGTACGAGATGTAACCTTACCAAAAACCATAAAAGATGCCATTGAGCGTAAATTAGGACAAGAGCAAGAATCCTTAGAATACGAATTTAGATTACAAAAAGCAAGAAAAGAAGCAGACAAGCAACGTATTGAAGCACAAGGGAAAGCAGATGCCAACAAAATTTTAAGTGCATCCTTAAACGATAAAATTCTTAGAGATAAAGGTATTGAAGCAACACTTAGATTATCCGAATCGCCAAACAGCAAAGTAGTAATAGTTGGTGGAAAAGATGGTTTACCACTAATTTTAGGAAACAACTAAATTTACCAAATAACTAAATTTTATAAAAAAAATCACCTTTTGCAGTAAAGGTGATTTTTTTTATAAAATTCTATACGAAAAAAAAAGTTATAAAACAATAGCTAAATAATTTTTTTATAATAGAAATAATTCACATTTTTGTACCTGAAAGAAAGAGTATCTTTTTTTAACCAAAAAAAACCAACAAAACCCCTTAAAAAAGAGCCAAAAAAACATGGATAATAGTGCATCTCAAGTTTGGAACGAATGTTTGTCTTTTATAAAAGATAATATCAAATCGCAAGCATTTAAAACTTGGTTTTTACCCATAAAGCCAATAAAATTGGTTGGCAACGCGTTAACTATACAAGTACCTAGCAAATTTTTTTACGAATGGTTAGAAGAACATTACATTAAAATTTTACGTGTTTCGCTTACCAAAATTATGGGCGAAGATGCCAAATTAATTTACGATGTAAAAATGGAGAATACCTACAGTAGCAAAAAACCACATACTGTAAAAATACCAAGTTCAAACAGAAAACCCTTAAACAGTCAAGGAATAACCCTTCCTTTAGACATTGATAAACGAGAATTACGAAATCCTTTTATCATACCAGGAATTCAAAAAGTAAAAATAGAATCGCAATTAAATCCTAATTACAATTTTGACAATTTTATAGAAGGCGATTCAAACAGATTGGCTCGTTCTGCAGGAATTGCAGTTGCCAACAAACCAGGCGGAACATCCTTTAACCCTTTATTAATTTACGGAGGAGTTGGTTTGGGAAAAACCCATCTT
>CAYOWM010000092.1:0-6276 GCA_964407635.1 uncultured Flavobacteriaceae bacterium | reverse complement strand
GAACTTTGGTAATGTATATGTTGTTGGTGTTATGTCATACAAGATAGTCCAATTTCTTTTGGACTATTTTACGCCTCACAATGGTATAATAACCGATCAGATATAAAAGTTGAGAAAAATTATAAAGAGGTATTGTATTTGTTTGTGCATGTAAAATAAGTAATCTAACGTTACAACAGATTTATATCACGACAATATCGCTTTGGCGAAATTGCGAATATAAAATTGTTGTACATAAGTCCACAAAGGAAAATTCCGACATCAAAACTGATCCATAATAACATTTCAAGTCGTGGCAGAAATAAATGTTTGTATTTTATATGGTATTATTTTGATAATCAAATACTTAGTAACGAAACTGAAACAATAAAAATTATTACGATGCTTTCCTTTTAAATTTTACAATTATCTTAGAATATCGTTTAAAAATCATATTTTAACTACCATCCTAAATTTGCAGTAGAACCGAACTACTTTTTAGCTTTAAATAACGGAACGCTAGAACATGCTTCGCCATACATTATACTTGAGGCAACAGGAATTAATTTTTCAATTAGTTGTACATAAGCAGATTCTGGTATTTTTGCATCTGAACATCCTTTTACTAAAATTAATTTTTCTTTATATACCGAAACGTCTAATTTATCAATAATTTCACTAAATAAAATTGTTTCGATTTTTTCTAAATTGCCAACAACAACTCGTTTTGTAAAAGGAGCAAGTTTAGTGGTAATTAAAAGATATGCCCAAGACGGAATAATTGCATCTGTACTACAATATAAGGCAACAAAATTATCTTTATAGTTACTCCAATCATGGTTTTTTACACTTTCTCTAAAATCTTTTTCTTTTAATACAATACCTTGATGTAACCAATCTTTTATATCAAACAGTACACGTTCGCCAATAGGATAAAAATCCTCTAGATTAATAGTTACTAACTTACTATTTGCCACTTTGTTTACAATAGGATATTCCATATAATTTTGTGTTTTATTTAAAAAAATATCATCAAATATACAGTTTTTTTATAAAAAACCTAATTCTAGCTTTGCTTCCTCGCTCATTAAATCTTGTGACCAAGGAGGATCAAAAGTAATTTCTACTTCGGCATTTTTAATTTCAGGGAGTGTTTTTACTTTTTCTTCAACTTCAACAGGTAAAGTTTCGGCAACAGGACAATTAGGTGAAGTAAGTGTCATTAATATTTTAGCTTCGTTATCTTCGTTTACTAAAACATCGTAAATTAATCCTAATTCGTAAATATCTACAGGAATCTCTGGATCGTATATTTCTTTTAAAACACCAATTATTTTATCGCCTAAATTTTGCACTTCGTTTTCTGTCATTGTTATTTGTAATTATTCTAAATAACAAAATTACATAATTTAATTTTGAATTTGATGTTTATTTGGTATAAAATCAGAATTATGTATAGTTTCATTAAAAGGATACTTATTTATTAAATTTTAAGCATACAGTTTTTTTGATATTTACAAAGTGCCTAAATCTATTAGATTATCTGTCCAATTTATTTCCGATGTAAATTGCATTTTCTTTTTACTTATCGGATGTTCAAATGTAATGGAATACGCATGTAAGTGTAAACGATTGGCTTTTGTTCCGTATAAATCATCGCCAACAATTGGTGTGTTTAAACCTAAATAATGTGCTGCATGTACACGTAATTGGTGCGTTCTGCCTGTTATTGGATAAAAATATACTTTGGTTTGGTTATTTTTTACCTCTATTACTTGGTATTTTGTTTTTGCAGGTTTACCACTTTTAAAGCATACTTTTTGTTTTGGTGTATCGTGATAATCTGTGGCAAGTGGCAAGTCTATTATTCCGTTTTTTTCATTTAAAACACCATCTAATATTGCAAGATATTGTTTTTTAATGGTTCGTTTTATAAATTGACTTTGTAGTTTTTTATGTATTCTTTTGGTTTTGGAAATTAATAAAATTCCAGAAGTGGACATATCTAATCTGTGTACAATAAAAGGTCCTGATAAATTTGGATATTTATTTTGTATTCGTGTTAAAACCGAATCGTTTATTTTTTGTCCTGGTATGGTTAGTAATTCTGCTGGTTTGTTGATTACGAGTAAATAATCGTCCTCGTAGATAGTTTCTATTTTTTTATCTTTTGCAAGGTTAATTAAAATAGGATTTTCATCGACATCCAAACCTTTTAACATATGATTTAAAATCGGTTTGCATTTTCCGTTACAAGCAGGATAAAAATTTTTATGTTTTCTAATTTCATTTTTTAATGGTTTTCCCCACCAAAATTCTGCCATTGCAATTGGTTGTAAATGGTTTTGAAATGCGTATTGTAGTAATTTCGGAGCAGCACAATCACCAGTTCCTGCAATGGGTTTTTTGTTAATTTCGTTAAAAATTGCTAGTAGTTTTTTTGTTTTTTGGTTTGCATTTAAAAAGGTGTAATTGCCAAAAATATAATCGTGTAATTTTTCTGAACGTTTTGTTCTTTCTTGTTTTAAACGATTGATTTCTTGTTCTAATTGTTCTATTTTTTTAGTAATTTTTTCTTGTTTTGTTTTCCAGTTTGCTACCAATTCTTTGTAATAAAATTTATCTTGAATGCTTTGTTGGTTTAGAGCTTCTAATTCGTTTTTATCAACAATGGTAAATCGTTTTAGTTTTCGGTCGTTTTTTCTAGCGTTTAATTTCTGTTTTTCAGCAGTTAAATCGTTTGTTTTTTCTATCTCTAATTTTTGATTTTTTGTTTTTAATTCTTGTAAAGTTGTACTGTTTTCAAGATCGTATATTTTTTTACTAATTTCTGAGATGTAGTGTTCTTCTTTTTCAAAAAAACCATTTTTAGCATAGGTATCAAAAATTGGTGGCACAAAATTCACGGCTTCGTTTTCGCCTTCTAATTTACCAGAATATGCAGTTAGGTATCCGATTTCGTTTTGTTTATTTTTTACGATTAAAACGCCAAACATTTTTCCGATAGCATCTTTTTGTTTGTTTGGGTCTAAACCAAAATTATGTTGCCATAAATTAGTTTTTTCTAATTTTTTTTGCAATTCGGATACTGCAATTTTGGTTAGTTTATGTGGTTCGTAATAAAACGGAAAGGTGAATTTTTTAGGTAACGCAATATTAGTAATATCCGAACTAAATTTTATGAAACATTTTTGCATGAATGGTTGTGGTTTAGTTGTTGTTTTTCCAACTTATAATATTGTAATTTGTACGTTTTTGATTGCTATCACCTGCAAAAATTATATTTTTTGAAAGTACTTTATTTTTAGAAATTGTATCTAAATAATCTAATCCTTTACGCATTTTTGGTAAAATAGTTTTACTAGATTTTATTTCGTAAATATTTAATTTACTGGCGTTTTTATCTAATAAATCTACTTCATTTCCGTTGGAGTCACGCCAATACCAATAAGTTTTTAGTTTGTATAAATGTTCGTTTTGTTTAAATTTATCGGCAACGATTAGGTTTTCAAATAAATTTCCTTTTTGCGTTTCGGTAATATCTTGTTCGGTTTTAATATCTAAAAGGAACGATGCAAGACCAACATCGTAAAAATATAATTTTGGTGATTTTATAATACGTTTATTAAAATTTTCGTAGTATGGTTTTAGTAAGAATATAATGTAACTTTTTTCTAAAATAGATAACCAAGATTTTGCTGTAGGGTTAGAAATTCCGCAATCTTTTGCTAAATGGTTTAGGTTTAAAATTTGTCCGATTCTATTTGCGCATAATTTTACAAAATTGTCAAATTTATTAAAATTTTGTATGTTTATTTGTTGTGAAATATCTCGTTGCACATAGGTTTGCATGTAATTGGTATAATAAATTGACGGATTCAATTTTCTGTCATAAATTGCAGGGTAAAAACCTTTAATAAGTTGTTTTTTAAAATCTTTTTCTAGTAAATTTTCTTGTTTTAGTTCTGTAATATCAAAAGGAAATAATTTAAAAATAACGACTCTACCTGCAAGGCTTTGTGTAATTTCTGCCAATAAATTAAAATTTTGTGAACCTGTTAAAATATAGTGTCCCATTTTTTTACTCGCATCTACAATGGTTTGAATATATGAAAATAATTGTGGTACACGTTGTACTTCATCAAAAATTACTTGATAGTTGTATTGTTCTAAAAAAGCCTTTGGATCTTCGGTAGCAAAAAGACGATTATCCATATTTTCTAAGGAAACGTATTTGTATTTTGGAAATAAATATTTAAGCAAGGTGGTTTTACCTGATTGTCTAGGTCCAGTCAAGGCTACAATTGGATATTTTTCAATCAAGCTTAATAGTAATTTTTCTTGTTGTCTTTTTAACATAATTGCTATAAATGTACGACAAAAATAGCATAAATTTTAAATTTACATAAAAATTATTTTAAATTTACATAGATTTTATTTTAAATTTACATAAAAATAATATGTATTTAATTGATTATTAATTATTTAATTTTATCAATTTATATTATTTTCAATTTGTTTAATAAATTCTGAAGGATTGTCTATATATAATACAATAGATTTTATTTTTTGTTTTATTCCGTAAAATCCGATTGTTGTTTGTTCGTTTTTTAGTTCTATTTTTATGTTGTTTCCTGTTAATTTTCCAAAAGGAGAAAAATGTTTAAGAGTTCCGTTTTTGTCAATTTCTTTTGTGTAAAAATCTATATTTTTTAGATTGTCGTAATGTATAAAAACCTCATTTAGAATGCTGTATTTTAAATGAATTCCGTTTGTGTCTATACAAATTGGTCTTTTTGGTAATGCACGTATAATTCCGTAAATCTGAATTATGGTATAGATACTTAAAATTGTCAAAATCCATGCAGCTGTTTCGTTCCATTTTAAAAGTATTTTGTGAAGTACAAAAATTTCAATCACACCACTTATGATAAAGCCGATTAAAATGGTAATTATACCGCTATTTTTGTGGTAACTGAATTCGTTTTTAGCAAGTTTCTTTTTTCGCCAAGATATAAACCCATAATAAAAAACTGCTATTTCTGTTGCTAACGGAATTGCCATTTTTTTTGGTACAATTTGTAGTGTAACTTGTTTTAGAAGGCTAAAGAAATCGGTGTTTTTTTGAATGTCTTTTCTGTTTTTTATTGCCTTTTTAACAGAATAAATTAGCGATGCAATTAAAAGTAATTCCAATATAGGAAGCAACCAATTTTTAAAAAAATCTAAATAAATTTGATTTTGTTTTGGTATAAAAACTGTGGCTAATAGCAAATTAACCGTTAGTAATAGCGATACGGATTTGTTAGAAATTTTTGTTTTTCTAATTACTAAATAGTAGATAAGCGGAATAAAAAATAACAAATCAGCCGTTACACCAAAAGATAGTATGTTTGTATTTGTTTTGAAAGCATTTGTCTTTATCGTAAATAACGAAAATAGAATTAAAAATAAGGTAATTCCGTAAATGCTAATTTTTTGTAAATGTATTGTTTTCATTTTACATATTTCTACGATATTGGCCACCAACACTAAACAAGGCATTGGTTATTTGTCCTAAAGAGCAAACCTTGGTAGCATCCATTAATTGTTCAAAAATATTTCCGTTTTGAATTGCTTTTTTTTGCAATAAACTTAGCTGTTCTTTCACTTTAGTGCTATTACCTTTATTTAGATTTTTAACCACTTCTATTTGATATTGTTTTTCTTTTTCGGTTGCACGAATAACTTCTTTTGGTATTTCGGTAGGCGAACCTTTAGAACTTAAAAAGGTATTTACACCAATTATCGGAAATTCACCTGTATGTTTTAAAGTTTCGTAATACAGACTTTCTTCTTGAATTTTACTTCGTTGGTACATGGTTTCCATTGCACCTAAAACGCCTCCACGTTCTGTAATTCTATCAAATTCGGTGTAGATTGCTTCCTCTACTAAATCGGTTAATTCTTCAATGATAAATGCTCCTTGGATTGGATTTTCATTTTTAGCCAAACCTAATTCCTTATTTATAATTAATTGAATTGCCATTGCTCTACGAACCGATTCTTCGGTTGGTGTGGTAATTGCTTCGTCATAAGCATTGGTATGTAGTGAATTACAATTGTCGTAAATTGCATATAATGCTTGTAGTGTTGTACGAATATCGTTAAAATCAATTTCTTGAGCGTGTAAGGAACGTCCAGAAGTTTGAATATGGTATTTTAGCATTTGTGCTCTTTCGTTTGCACCATATTTATTTTTCATTGCTTTTGCCCAAATTCTACGAGCAACACGACCAATTACAGAATATTCAGGAT
>CAYOWM010000091.1:0-6311 GCA_964407635.1 uncultured Flavobacteriaceae bacterium | reverse complement strand
TATTGTCTGCTAGTAGATTATCAAATTGCTTATGCATATTTGCTAACTCTTTTTTTAATTCTTCTAAACTTTTGTTGCTAGTTCCCATAATAAAAAAACACTTTTTTATATTTTACTTGGTAAATGTATAAAAAAAAATGTATTTTTGCATAAGAAATTAAAAATAATTTTTATGAAAGGATTAGACAGAATTTTAGGAAATTTGGTAGATAATACCAATTCGGAAGCAGCAGTTTTAGTAAATTCAGAAGGCTTAACTATTGCTTCGGTACATGCAGAAAACGAAGATAGAGTTGCAGTAATGATTGCTTCTTTGCACTCTATGGGTGAAAAATTTTCAAACGATTTAGACAAAGGAGGAATCAATCAATTCTATATCAAAACCGATACTGGTTATATCTTATTGAAAGATGTAAATAAAAACACTATTTTGGGTTTAATTGCCAAAGAGGATACCAAATTAGGTTTATTAATGATGTATTTAGATGCTTCTGTAAAAGAAATTTCTAGTGCTTTAAATGATGATAATACCTTAGATTTAAACGTTAGATCTATTATTTAAACATTTTTTACATCAAATATTTTTTTTCATAATTTTTATGAATGTATTGTTGTGCCTTTTCTTTACTAAAAATGAAACCGTATGTTACACCAAATAACCCAAAAAATTCTAACCGAATTACCAGAACAAACTAAACTAAACAATGAGGATATACAAGTGCTAAAAAGAAATAAAGAATTTATTTTCTATTTAGCAAATGTACTTGTAAAAGATTTTTACGACACTTTATTTGGTAATGATGCAACCAAAGCAATATTCAAACCTGGTGAACGAGAAATTCGTGAAAAATCTTTGGAAATGTGGATGGTTAAAACCATTGAAGGAAATTTTGATTTGGATTATTGGTCTTGGCAAACTTTTGTAGGAATTTTACATGTAAAACGTCGTGTTACGAATAACATGATGATTGTAATGATGGGAAGAGTTACCGATATTATTATTACACAAGCAGTGCTAAAATTACCTACCGAAGAAGCATTAGCTCTAAAAACGGCATGGATTAAATTTGCCAATACAACATTATCGTTAATTGCCGAAGCGTATCATATTTTTTATGTGAAAGCCGTAAGTAACGTTACAGGAATGAATCAAAATTTATTGAATAACGCTGTAAAAGTTGAAATTGATAATTTAGTAGATCAAAATAAAAAATTTAGAATTTAACCTTTTAAAGAAATCGAATATTTTTTATTAAATCTTGCTTTAATTCGGCATTTAACATTTTAATTATTTCCGCTTTTCTATATGTATATTCTTGTCGTAATGTAGAAGATAACAACGAAATTGTCAGTAAATTTTTGGTGAATTTTACATTTGTAGTATATGTCCAAGCTCCTTCACCCATAACAGTACGCCAAGCATTTTTAATTTCTATTTGATGAATACCTTGTTCTAACTTATTTTTTTTAAGCATTTTTTCAATAATATCTCCAATAGAATTTAGATTATGGTAGTTCATAGGATTTTATTTTACATCTACTAACAAAGGTAAACTATAATTCAAAAAAATTGTACTCTTGATTGCTTTTTTTTAGAATATTTTCGGTTCTGTTTCGATGTGTATCGGTAATAAATATTTGACCAAAAGTATCTTTATTAACTAAATCGATAAGTTTTGAAACACGACTTTCATCTAATTTATCAAATATATCATCTAACAATAATATTGGTTTTTTACCGCTTGTTTCTTTAATAAAATCAAACTGTGCTAATTTCAAAGCAATTAAAAAGGATTTTTGTTGTCCTTGCGAACCGTATTTTTTTATAGGATAATCATCAATTTTTAAAATTAAATCGTCTTTATGAATACCATGCGATGTATGTTGTAAAATTCTATCTTTTTGTGTGTTATTTTTTAACAATTCCTTAAAATTAGCATTGTGCAATTGCGATTTGTATTCTAAATCTACCAATTCCGTTCCACTAGAAATATTTTGGTATCTTGTTTTAAAAATAGGAATAAATTTTTCTAAAAAAGCACTTCTTTTTGCAAAAATAGCTTCTCCTAACGGAATAATTTGCTCGTTATACACCTCAAGATTTAAAGCATCAAAAGTATGATTTGCAGCGAAATACTTCAATAAAGAATTTCTTTGCGAAATTAATTTGTTATAGTTAAGTAATTCTTGCAGAAAAGAATTGTCTAATTGTGCAATAACACTATCCATAAATTTACGTCTAGTATCGCTTCCTTCAATAATTAAATTACTGTCGTATGGCGAAATAATTACCAACGGAATTGTACCAATATGACTAGAAAGTTTTTCGTATAACTTACCGTTTTTTTTTATGATTTTTTTATAGCCTTTCTTAAGACTGCAATGTATATTAATATCTTTATTATCATTATAATACAAGCCTTCAATTACAAAAAAATCTTGCTGATGTTTTATGTGTTGTGCTGCAATATTATTAAAATATCCTTTAGTAAAAGAGAGGTAATAAATTGCTTCTAAAACATTTGTTTTTCCGACACCATTATTACCAGTAAAGCAATTAATTTTTGCGTTGAAATCAAATTCTGCAACAGCAAAATTTTTATAGTTTATTAAATTTATTTTTTTTAGAATCATACTTATTGCAAAAAAACAAAAATTACCTGATTAATACACTGCATTTTTAAATAAAAATTATATTTTTGCATTTCGTAAATTAAAATTATTATGGCAACCTATAAAAAAAGAGGAAATAAAATTAGAAAACCAAAAGTAGATACTACTGTAGCAGATTTAGAACAAGTAGAATTTGACGGAGAATCTACAACTAAAGAGGTATTTGATGCATTAGATGTTACAGCAAGTAAATCGGAAGAGTGGTTAGAAAAAAATCAAAAAGCAATTTTTACCGTTTTAGGAATCGTTTTAATCGGTATTTTAGCCTATGTTGGTTATACTAGATTTATTCAAGCTCCGAAAGAAATAAAAGCAGCAGATGACTTTGCCTATGCAAAAAGTTTGTTTTTTGAAGCTAATAAAGCAACACAAAACATCGACTCTTTATATACCATTGCCTTAAACGGAAAAGATAATAAATTTGGTTTATTAGACATTACAAAAGAATATGCAGGTACAAAAGCAGGTAATTTAGCTAATTATATGGCAGGAATTGCATATACTAATATGAATGACTACAAAAATGCCATTGCATATTTACAAAAATTTGAAGCGGAAGATGCTGCTCTAGGTCCAATTGCAAGTGGTAAAATTGGTGATGCCTTTTTAGATTTAGAACAACTAAACGAAGCTTTTAACTATTATAGCAAAGCTGCTAAAATGGTAGATAACGAAGTTACGACTCCTTTATATTTATTCAAAGCAGCAAGTACAGCAATGGAATTAAAAAAATACGATCAAGCATTAAAAATGTTTACCGAAATTAAAGAAAAATATCCAAATGCAGATGAAGCAAAACGAATTGATTTATACATTAATCAAGCAAAATACGCTTCAAAATAATATCGCTAAAATATGGCAACGACCGATTTATCTTATTACGATAAAACAACTATCCCAAACGCTAAAGAACTTAGGTTTGGGATTGTTGTTTCTCAATGGAATGCAGATATAACCGAAAACCTTTTTAAAGGAGCAAAAGAAACTTTATTAGACTGTGGTGCTTTACCTAAAAATATTATTCGTAAAAATGTTCCTGGCAGTTTTGAACTAGTATTTGGTGCAAAAAAGCTAATACAACAATCTAATAATTCCGATAAGGACATTTTAGATGCAATAATCGTAATTGGCAATGTAATTCAAGGCGAAACCAAACATTTTGATTTTGTTTGCCAAGGCGTAACACAAGGAATTAAAGATTTGAATGTTTTATATAACATTCCAGTTATTTTTTGTGTTTTAACCGATGACAACAAACAACAATCTATAGATAGATCTGGAGGAAAACATGGCAACAAAGGAATAGAAGCAGCCATTACTGCAATAAAAATGGCTAAATTTTAATAATACACACTTTATTTTAGATAAAATTATTTGTTAAAAAATAATAAACATTTTAAGCAACCAAATTATTCTGTATATTTGTAGATAATTTAAAAATAAATGGCTCGTAAATTATTCAAATTAAGAAAAAATAAACGGTTTTATTATATGCCTCGCTTCTATCAAGGGACAGAGCAAGGAAATGTTTATGATATACAATCAAAATTTGATATTAAAAACAGAGAACTAAATTACAACGATTTTAAAGGCCAATGGTCACAAGCCAGAGTAGATTCTCGAACTCGTGATAATGCAGGAATAAACCATCGTATTCTTATAATTATTGCAATTTTAGTTTTTATTGTATTGTGGATTTTAGATTTTGATTTATCTATTTTTTCAAAACGATAATGGCAGATATTATTCAATTACTTCCAGACCATGTTGCTAATCAAATTGCAGCAGGTGAAGTGGTACAACGACCAGCATCCGTTGTTAAAGAATTACTCGAAAATGCTATTGATGCCAAAGCAAATTCTATAAAATTAATTATAAAAAATGCTGGTAAATCGCTAATTCAAGTAATTGATAACGGAATTGGCATGAGCCAAACCGATGCTCGTTTATCTTTTGAAAGGCATGCTACTTCTAAGATTCAATCCGCAAACGATTTATTTAACTTACAAACTAAAGGATTTCGTGGCGAAGCACTAGCTAGTATCGCTGCAATTGCACAAGTAGAACTCAAAACCAAACAAGAAAATCAAGATCTTGGCGTTTTAATTAAAATTGAAGGAAGCGAACTAATCACGCAAGAAATCGTATCGACAACCAAAGGAACAAGTATTGCAGTTAAAAATTTATTTTACAACATTCCTGCTAGACGAAATTTTTTAAAATCCGATACCGTAGAAACGCGTCATATTATTGATGAATTTCAGCGTGTAGCTTTGGCTCATCCAGATATTGCTTTTTCGTTAATACACAACGATAATGAAATTTATCACTTAAAAAACGAAAATTTACGCCAACGAATTGTCGGAATATTTGGTAAAAAAATTGAAGACAAATTAGTACCAATTTCCGAAACTACCGATTTAGTATCCATTAAAGGTTTTGTAACCAATCCGAAATACGCAAAAAAGAAAAGAGGCGAACAGTTTTTCTTTGCCAACAATCGTTTTATCAAGAGTAATTACTTAAATCACGCAGTTTTAAACGCCTACGACGGTTTGTTAGCTCCTAAATATTTTCCTTCGTATTTCATTTACATGGAAGTAGATCCAAGTACCATTGATATTAACATTCATCCAACAAAAACCGAAGTGAAATTTGAAAACGAATCGGCAATTTATTCGTTTATTCGTGCAACGGTAAAGCATAGTTTAGGACAATATAACGTAACTCCTGCATTAGATTTTAATCGCGATGAAAACTTAGATATTCCGTATAACTATGCAAATTCTACTAAAAAAGAAACACCTAGCATAACGGTAAATCCAAATTTTAACCCGTTTAAAACGGAAGGAACTTCTAGTAAATCCACCTCTACTCCAACCAAACAAACACAAAATTGGGAAGCATTATACACCGAAATAGAACCAAATGCTATTGAGGACATTCCTGTAATAATTGAAAGTAATTTTGAACAAACCTCTTTATTTTCAGATACTGAAGTACAAAAAGCAAACAAAACCTATCAATTACAAGGAAAATATATCATTAGTAGTCTTAAAAACAGTATGTTAGTAGTAAAACAAAATTTAGCACACCAACGAATTATTTATGAAGAATTACTCGAAAAATTTGCTAAAACCGAAAAATTGAGTCAAGTTTTGTTAATTCCGATAGAAATTGAATTTGCTAAACACGATGTTGCTATTTTATTCGAAAATAAAGGTGAACTAGAGGAAATTGGCTTTCAATTTCAAGAATTCACCAGTAAAGGAATTATTATAAAAGCAATTCCTACATTGATAAAACAAACCGAAGTACTATCAGTTTTAGAGGAAATTATAGATAATAGTAAATTGGAAATACCAAAAGAATCACCAAGCCAATTAGACTATTTTTGTAAAGTAATTGCAAAAAATACTGCAATCAAAACAGGTCAATTATTAAATAACAAAGAGCAAGAACGAATTATAGATAAATTATTTTCCTGCAAAGAACCAAACTATGCTCCAAATGGCAAAGAAATATTCATTCATTTACCTTTAGAGGAAATCGAAAAAAAATTCCATTAATATGATAAAAACTACCGAAACTGTTAAGCATTTAATAATTATTAATGTGTTATTTTTTGTAGCTGCATT